>DPMC01000103.1:9672-12257 GCA_003541675.1 Acidimicrobiaceae bacterium
GCGGCACCGAAGACCCCGAGGCCGGTGACCACTATGGCGCCCACCGAGAGGCGGGCCCCGAACCAGGTCACGGTGAGTGCGGTGATCGTCGAGGTTATGGCGGGGACGGCGGCCACTAGCCCCCGCTGGGTGGGGCCGAGGCCGAACGCCTCGTCGAGGTGGATGGGGATGAGAGTCAGGAATACGCCGAACATGATGAAGAAGATGAGGGACCCCAGCGCCATGGTGAGCGCGTTCACCGGGATGGAAACCTCGGCTAACGCCATGCGAAGTTGACGACCCACCGGAACGCGTTGACCCACCCACGGATCCTCGAGGTGGCGGGCCACCAGGGCGCCGACCAGCAACGCCACGGCGTAGTAGCCGAAGTTCCACCGCCAACCGAACAGGTCGGTGGTGGCTCCGCCGAGGAACGGAAAGATGGCCAGAAAAGCGGTGATGACCGCCGAGTTCTGGCCCAGCAACCTGGCCCGGTCGCGCCCCGACCAGTGGTCGCTGATGAGGACGACGACCAGGTTGATGAGCCCGGCCGACCCGAGCCCCTGAGTGATTCGGATGGCCAGGAGCCATTCAAACGACGGGGCGAACCCTCCGAGGCTCCCGACGGTGCCAAACACGAGGAGGCACGGCACGAGGACGCGCTTTCGTCCGTACCGATCGGCCAGAAATCCGATAGCTGGTGCGGCCACGATGCCGGTGACGGTGCCGGCTGCGATGAGCATTCCCGCACGGGAGACTGGTTCGCCGAACGACTCGAGGATCTCCGGTGTAGAGCTCATGAGGACGGAGTTGTTGAGCAACGCCATCGCGGTGACCGAGAAGACAAGCAGACGGGAGGGCCGGCCATCCGTTCCGGTGGGCCCATCGGCACCTGCACGCGTTGACGCCGGCGATCGTGGCATCGGAGAACTCACTTTCCCGATCGAGCCCCGACGTACTGGGCGCCGGCTTCAACGGGCACGATATATCCAAAGAAATGGAAAGTTAACAACAGTCACTACCGTTTGTTCCGCTTGGCGGTTCAGGCATCGAATCGGCTGGCGAAGCCGATCCGAAGGGCCGGCCGAAAACACCGCTCCACCGCCATCCACACGGTGCCGAGTATGCGGTCCAGATTGGTGTCATCGACCGTGGCTGCCGGGATGGCTCCGACCAGGAATACTGCTTCCTCCTCACCGATGCAGAACGTGGCTCCCACCAGGTTGCGGTTGCGTTTCAGCAGGTGGGCGTGGAAGTCGGCATGGTTCTCCTCGGGCCCGGGCATCAAGTACGTCTCGTGGTGGAGCATCCGCTGGCGCAGTGACAGACGAATGGTCGAGACGTCCTTCTCCTCGCCCTTGATGCGGACGAACCAGCGGTGCTCGTGGGCGTCGACATCCAGATCACGCTCGACGCCGGCCAGCACCGGATTCTCGGCCAGGGCACGGGCCAGCCACTGGTCGATCACGAACTCCACGGCGGCGAGGTCGTCGTGCCCCAGCGGCTGGTCAGACATGTTCAGGGCCGAGTTCAGATGTCGGAAGCGCCGACCGGTCAGGCGCAGTCCACGAGCGAACGGGACGAGACGTCGTCACAGATGCGTCGCAGACGGGCCGCGGTGGCCGACCAGGTGTAGGACCACGATCGTTCGGCGGCTGCGGAGGCCATCGAGGCTGCCAACGCCGGATCATTCAGGATCGACGCCACCCATGCGGCGTAATCAGCCGGATCGCGACCCTCGACCAGGTAGCCGGTCCGGCCGTGGTCGACCAACGTTCGTAGCCCACCCACGTCAGCGGCGACTACGGGCACTCCGCAGGCCGCCGCCTCCAACGCCACCAGGCCGAACGACTCGGACCGGCTGGGCATGACGACTACGTCAGCGGCCCGGTACCAGTAGGCGAGGCAGTGGTGGGGCTGCGGCGGGACGAACTGGACCCGGCCGACCAGACCGTGCATGTCGGCCAGTTCGTGCAGGCGCCGCTCCTCAGCCTCACCCTTGGCGCCACTGGCACCGCCCACCACCACGAGGCGGGCATCTGAGCGGCCGAGCATGTCCAGAGCGCCGACGGCGACGTCAACACCCTTGAGTGGTTGGATACGGCCCGCGAACAGCATCACCGGACCATCACCGAGACCGGTGGCTCGACGGGCCACCGACTGGGACCCGGGCGTAAAGAAGGCGTGATCGACACCGGGGGGGACGACCTCGATGCGGGTCGGGTCCGCTCCGTACAGGTCGACCAGTTGGCGGCGTTCCTCGGGGCTGTTGGCCAACATCAGATCGGAACAGCCGACCACCGCCATCTCGGCCTCGATCCGGCGTCGGGGTTCCGGGTCACCGGTCTCAGCCTTCACCTGGGCCAGCGTGTGGAAGATGGTCAGGAGGGGCAGGCCCAACTCGTGCTTGAGTCGATGGCCGGACACCCCACTCAACCAGTAGTTGGCCAGCACACCGTCGTGCCCTGGGTGAGCTGTCAGGTAGGACGCCACCCCGTCGGTGAACTCGTCGACGACGCCCGGAAGGTCCTCTTTGGGGAGATCGTGTGGACCGGCATCGATGTGAACGACCCGGAAGCCCGGCTCGACGTCAACCACCGTTGGGG
>DPMC01000289.1 GCA_003541675.1 Acidimicrobiaceae bacterium
GCCTGCTTGGCCGGGTCCAAGTCGACGGCCACCACCTCGGCATCGGTGAGTAAGCGCAGGAAGCGGATGGCGTACTGGCCAAGACCACCAGCGCCGATGACCATGGCCCGTGGCGGCTCGCCACGGCCCTGACCCCTGTCGCGCAGCGTCTGTAGTCCATGATCGACGGCCCGGTAGGCGGTCAAGCCTCCGCAGGCCAGGGGCGCTGCGGCGTAAGGATCGAGGCCTTCCAACGGAGACAGGTAGCTCTCGTCAGGCACCCGCATCCGCTCGGCGTACCCGCCATCGGTGAACAAGCCAGCCTCGGTGGCGTCCGCACAGATCTGCTCAAGCCCATCGGAACACTGCGGGCACGACCGGCAACCCCATGGGGCATAGAGCATGACCGAGCCAAGGCGTTCGTGGACGCCGGTGACCTCATGTCCCAGAACCATGGGCAGCGGGCTGGGGAAATCTCCATCGACCACGTGCAGATCGCTATGACAGACGCCGCAGGCAGTGACGGAGAACGTGGTACCGCCCGGAGCTGCCACGGGCTCCGGGTGGTTCTCGACCAGGCGCAAGTCGGCACCCACCCCATCGCAAACCACGGCACGCATCAGTAGCTCCTCGGCATACCCAGAACCTTCTCGCCAAGAAAGGTGAGGACCAAGTTGTTGCTGATGGGGGCGACCTTGTAGAGCCGAGTTTCCCGCAGCTTGCGTTCGATGTCGTATTCGACAGCGAAGCCGAACCCACCGTGAGTGTCCAAGGCCGCATTGCCTGCTGACCACGATGCTTCTGAAGCCAGCAGTTTGGCCATGTTTGCCTCGGCCGCGCAGGGCTGACCGGCGTCGAACAACTCGGCTGCTCGATAGCGCATGAGGTCGGCGGCCTGCAGGTCGGCGTATGCCCGGGCAAGAGGGAACTGCACGCCCTGATTGGCGCCGATGGGACGACCGAATACCACCCGTTCCGAGGCGTAGGCGGAGGCCCGTTCAAGGAAGAACCTGCCGTCACCAATGCACTCCGCTGCGATCAAGATTCGCTCAGCGTTCATACCATCAAGCACGTGGCGGAACCCCACCCCCTCGGTCCCGACGAGGGCGTCAGCGGGGAGCACCACTTCGTCGAAGAACACCTCCGTGGTGCTGTGGTTCATCATCGTGGGAATCGGATTGATGGTGAGTCCCGGGACGAGGTCGCCGGCGGCGTCACGCATCTCTACGAGGAACACCGACAGCCCATCAGTGTGGCGTTCACACTCGCTGGACGGTGTAGTCCGAGCCAGCAACAGCATCAGGTCAGAATGGAGCGCCCGACTGGTCCAGATCTTCTGTCCGTTCACCTGCCACGTGTCACCGTCACGTACGGCACGGGTCCGGATGCTGCCAGTGTCGGACCCTGCTGCCGGCTCAGTGACGCCGAAGGCCTGGAGCCGTAGTTCGCCCGAGGCGATCCGGGGTAGATATCGCCGCTTCTGTTCCTCGGATCCGTGGCGCAGCAGGGTGCCCATGACGTACATCTGGGCATGGCAGGCAGCTGGGTTGCCGCCGCTGGCCGAAACTTCCTCGAGGACCACCGAGGCGCCGGTGAGGTCAAGGCCGCCACCGCCGTATTCCTCGGGGATGAGGGCCCCCAACCAGCCGTGAGCGGTCAGGTCAGCGACAAACTCCTCCGGGTACCGGTCGGGTTCAAGGCCGCGCCAATAGTCACACCCGTATCGATCGGCCAAGCGTTGAACTTCGATGCGTATGAGGTCCAGGTCGTCGCGGCCGACCGGTTGGGCACCGGCTATCACGGCATCGTCTCCCTGATGTCGTCGCCAAAGAAACCACGGGCCGCCAACTGGGCAGCAGCGGCCTCGCCACTGGCCTGCAGGTGGCTCTCCATGGCCCGCCGGGCGCCATCGGCGTCGCCACTGGCGATGGCCTCCAAGATCGCCGCATGGTGTTGAACCGCCGTGTGATTCCAGCCGTCCGCGAACTCGTAGTAGCTGGAGGGCACCGAGTGCTCAAGATGGCGCAGCAACCAGCGGGTCCGACCCGGTGCCGTCAGGTTGATGATCCGATGAAAGTCATGGTTCAGCTGCTGAAGGTCGTCTGGTCCGAGTTCGGATCCAGCGTCGAGGAAGCGGGTGTGAACCTTGCGGAGTTCCGAGAGCCCCTCCTCGTCGATGGTCTCCGCTGCCAGGGCGGCTGCCCTCCCGGACACCACGCCGAACAGGGCGTAGTGGTCGATGATGTCCTCCGGCGATAGGTCAGCCACTGAGGCCCCGCGGCGGGGCGTCAACTCGACGAGGCCTTCACGGCCGAGAACTACCAGCGCTTCGCGAATGGGGCTTCGGCTAACCCCTAGGGCATCACTGACCGCCTGCTGGTCGATTTTCTCCCCGGACCGAATGGTGCCGGTCAGGATGAGCTCCCGTACGTAGTCCACGACCTCCTCTCCAAGGACGCCCCGACGTCTGGAGGCCGGCGTCCGCTGGGGATACCGTGGCTCACGCCCATCACCTTTCGGCTCCATGTACTCCTCCCCGTCGCCCCCGGATGGTGGGATATCGCCACTCAGGATACTTTGAATACATTATTCATTTCTAACTGGCCAAACAACGCGAAGGAGCGTCCGTGCCACCACGACCGTTGATCGGAATCACGGGGAGGCGCAAGAAAGGCGACCAGTTGGTGGGAAACCTGGACGTACTGGCTGATTTCTCCGTCGACCTCTACTACGCCGATTACGGGCGGGGTGTCCTCGAGGCTGGTGGGCTACCGATCCACATCCCCCTTGACGTCGACCCGGCCGAACTCGTCCCTCGCCTCGATGGCGTACTGCTAACCGGTGGAGCCGACGTCAACCCCCAAAGGTATGGCCATGAGTCATCGACTGACGCGTTCCCTCCAGAACCACTGCGCGACGAACACGAGTGCGCTGTGCTGGACGCCGCCTACAACGACCGGATACCGGTGGTCGGCATCTGCAGGGGCCTTCAGATCGTCAACATCCACGCCGGTGGCACCCTCCATCAGGATGTGCCCAGTCACGCCGGATTCGATTCGCCAGTCACGACCGAGTGGCACGACGTGACGTTCGACGACGACACCGTCCTCGGCGGTATCTACGGCCCCTACCTCCCGGTCAATTCACTGCATCATCAGACCGTGGACGAGGTGGGAAGAGACCTGCGAGTCACAGCACGCTCGGGCGACGACTCTGTCGAAGGCCTCGAGCATGAGAATCTGCCCGTAGTTGCCGTTCAGTGGCACCCCGAGATGCTCCCAACCCGGGCGGGTGACCCTCTCTTCTCCTGGCTGGTTTCGGAAGCCTCCAGCCTGCGCTAACGAGAGACCCCTCACCGTCTGGAATTGTGGACGTCGCCCTGGTGGGACCTCAGGTCTCTGCGGAACT
>DPMC01000082.1 GCA_003541675.1 Acidimicrobiaceae bacterium
AGTTGGTCCTTGACCTCCTGCATGCCCAGCCGGTTGGCCAGCGGGGCGTAGATGTCCAGAGTCTCTTGGGCCACCCGTTCCTGCTTGTGTTCGGGCAGCGCGGCCAGGGTTCGCATGTTGTGGAGTCGGTCGGCCAACTTGATGATCAGCACACGAAGGTCCTTGGCCAGGGCGACCAGCATCTTGCGGACGCTGGCCGCCTGCTGTTCTTCGCGGGTGTCGAAGTGGAGGCGCTCCAACTTGGTGACGCCGTCCACGATGAGCCGGACATCGGAACCGAAGTCCCGCTCGAGGTCATCGAGGGAGATGGAGGTGTCCTCCACCGCGTCGTGTAGCAGGGCGGCGGCCACCGTCACGTCATCCAGACCCTGCCGGGCCACGATGGTGGCCACCGACAGCGGATGGTGAATGTAGGGCTCTCCGGACTTGCGGGTCTGGCCTGCGTGGGCGGCCAACGCCACCTGGTAGGCCTGCTCGATCATCGACGAATCCGCTCCGGGATGATGGGCCCGGTATTCGGTCAGCAGTGCCGACGTCTCGCCGACCACCTCACGGGGGCGGCGTCGCCACGGGAGCACCCGGGTCATCGTGGCCATCTCAGCGGCACCCGCTTTCGGGACACAGGTTTCTGAGACGAAGGCTTCCGCTATACGGGCTTCTGGAAAGGCCCGGTTCCCTGGAACGACCTGAGATCACCAGCGTTCCCATGCCTCCACGGTAGTCGTGGGGGGCCACCGGCCAGTGGGCCCCGAAGCCGGACCCTTCGGTCAGGTCTCGCTGGACGACGTGCGTCAGCGCTTCTTCTTGCGTGGGCGGGGCGGCACGCCACCGCCTGTCGGCGCCGTCATGGTCGGACGACGCTTCGCCGGGCCACCACCGGGCGCCCGCCGCGGTGCGGCCCGGGTGTCGACACCCACCGCATCGCTCCGCTCGATGGTCCGTGTCCCCTTCATGGACCCGTCGACATCGTCGCCCGTTCGATTCCGGACCTTGAGGGCGATCTGACTCCACCGCTCCTCGCGCTCCTTGAGCACGGAAACCAGCGACGAGGCCAGGAAAAGCGACGAGTAGGAACCCACGGCGATGCCCACCAGGAGAGCCACCGCGAACTCGCGCAGGGTGCCCGCCCCCAGGATGAACGAACCCACCACCAGCATCGACAAGACCGGGATGGCCGAGGTGATGCTGGTGTTGATGGACCGCATGGCCACCCGGTTCAAGGCCAGGTTCATGAGTTCCGAATAGGTGTACCGCTCGGTCGCACCTAGACGGCCGACGACCTCTCGCACCTTGTCGTAGACCACGATGGTGTCGTAGAGCGAGTACCCCATGATGGTCAGGAAGGCGATGACCGTAGCTGGGGTGATCTCGAACCGGAAGACCGAATAGACGCCGACGCTCAGCACGATGTCGTGGGCCACGGCGACCAATGCACCGACCGCCATCTTCCATTCCAGACGGACGGCGATGTACATCGCCACCACGATGAAGAAGACGATCAGTGCCTTGACCGCCTTGCCGGTGACTTCGTCGCCCCATGTGGGTCCGACCTGCTCGAAGGCCACCACGGGGCCTAGACCAGCGGCCAGACCATCACGGATCTCCGCGGCGCGGGCCGGATCCTGAACGTCGGAGCGCACCAGGACCAGATCGTCGTCAACCAGTTGGATGCGGGCCTCGGGCGCCCCGAGGTCGGCCATCAACTCACGGGCGTCAGCTACCGACACGTCAGGTGCCCGGACCTCATAAGAGGTTCCACCCTCGAAGTCGAGGCCCAGGTTCAGGCCAAAGACGGCAAACGAAAGCAGGCCCAGGACGACGGCCACCACCGACGTGGTGACGGCCGGGCGCCACAGCAAGGGAAAGTCGACCGGCGATTCGCCGCGATAGAGGGCTCGTAGGGTCTTCATGCTCCGACCTCCGATGGGACTGCGCCCCTTCGAGCCGACACGGCACCCGAGGCGGGCAGGCCGAAGCGTTCAGGGTGATCGGCAAACCAGCGTGTGGTGGCCAGCAGGCGCACCATCGGACCCATGAAGAAGTAGGTGGCCACCAGGTCCAGGATGGTTGCCAGGCCGAGGTAGAGGGCGAAGCCCCGAACGGCACCGACGGTGAGCGCCCACAACAGGCCGGCGCCGATCAGCGAAGCCAGATCGGCTTTGACGATGGTCGAAAAGGCGATCGGAAAGGCCCGGTCGACCGAGGACCGGGCAGTTCTACCGTCGCGGACGTCTTCCTTGAGGTGTTCGAAGTAGACGATGTTGGAGTCCACCGAGACGCCGACGGCCACGATCATGCCGGTGATACCGGCCAGCGTGAGGGCCAACCCCGACTGGGTTCCGAGGTGGGCGATGATGGCCCACAGGAGCACACCGGAGATCCCGAGACTCAACAGAGCCACCAGACCGAGGATGCGGTAGTAGGTCACGATGAACAGGGCAACCAGTAGCAGGCCGACCAGGCCGGCCACCACGCCGGCCCTCAGGGAGTCCTCGCCAATGGTCGCCGACACCACCCTGGTGTTATCGGGTTCGAGTTCCACGGGCAGCGCGCCGTAGCGCAGCGAGAGCGACACGTCGTCGGCCTCGGCCTTCTCGAACCCACCGGAGATCAGGATGGCGTCGTGCTGGAACTGGGGCGCCCGGATGGATGGTGCGGTGACCACTTGGCCATCGAGCACGATGGCTAGACGGCCGTTGGTCGAACCGACAGCCAGGGGGCACGAGGGGTCACCCGTGTAGCACCGGGCCGCCACCTCGTTGAAACCGTCGATGCCGACCTGTCCCTGATGGAGGTCCAGTCCGACCTGCCACTGGTAGTCGATGAACAGCGGGTTGGCGTCAGCGATCGCTTCACCGGTCAGGACCGATGGTCCCAGCAGGTAGCGCTGGCCGGCGGTGTCGCCACGAAGCCCCAGCACCACGAAGTTCTCGGCAAGATCGTCCTCCGGGGCGGTGTACCCGTCGGCACCGATGGCCGGCACCACCGCTCCGGTGTTGACCTCCGAACACATGGCATGGGCAGTCGACCACGAGCCTGACGCCGTCGTCTCGGGACGGACTGTCGAGGTGACGCTACAGACCGGCCGGAAGCGAAGTTCGGCCGTGGTGCCCACGAGCGACAGGGCCCGGTCCTGGTCGTCCACCCCCGGAAGCGAGACCAGCACACCGGTCTCGGTCCGGGAGATCTCGGGTTCGGCCACGCCGAGTCCATCGACCCGGTCACGAATGATCGACACCGTCTGGTCGAGCATCTCCTCGGTGGCCGGCTCGGTGGCTACCAGCCGAACCGACACGCCACCCTGCAGGTCGAGCCCGAGCAGGGGCTTGTTGCCCCAGACCACGGTCATGGTCGAGGCGAGGACGCTCAGGATGACGATCCCGAGCAGGTAGACAAGTTGACGGCGGGGCATTTCGGCGACGCAGGGTTCCGGTGACGGTGGAGCCGCTCAGGCCTCGTCTGAACCGGTCTCTTCGGAACCGGTCTCTTCGCCCGGTTCCGCGGTGACCGGTTCCTCAGCAACCAGTTCCTCGTCAACGGTGGTGGGCTCGTTGAAGCGACGATCCACGGCACTTCGCAGAACCTTCAGCTCGATGCCCGAGTACACCTCAATCCACAGCACGTGCTCGTCGTCGCCGTCGACCTCCTTCACGACCCCGAAGATGCCCGAACTGAGGACCACCTCATCACCCGCCGAGATCGACGATACGAGTGCCTGCTGCTCCTTCACCTTGCGCTGCTGCGGTCGGATCATGAGCACGTACATGAGCCCGAAGATGAGGATCAGGGGGATGAAGCCGGCCACGGGAACGCTCCTAGAGAGGGGATTTGAGAGGGGATTTGAGACAATGATCCGGACGACCTGATGGCCGCCAGTGGACCCCGTGAGCCTACGCCGAGCCGCGAGTACCTCGACAGGTAACCCGGGAGATAGCGGGCAGGCAACCCGTCGGGCACCCGTCGGTGCCTAACCCCAGACGGTCAGGGTGTCGCTCCGGAACGCCTCGAACGTTCCGGCCTCGATGGATGCCCGGAGACGATCCACGAAGTCCAGCAACCAGGCCAGGTTGTGCATCGAGAGGAGCCGACCACCGGTGGGTTCGTCGGTCATCAGGAGGTGTCGCAGGTAAGCCCTGGACCACCGCCCAGCCGGGCTGGCCGGGAAAGCGGGATCCAGGGGCGAATCGTCGGTGGCAAACCGGGCGTTTCGCAGGTTGAGACGTCCAGCGGTGGTCAGCACTGTCCCGTGCCGCGCGTGCCGGGTGGGCAGGACGCAGTCGAACATGTCGATCCCGGCCGCCACCACCTCGACGAGGCCCGCCGGGTCCCCGAGACCCATGAAGTAGCGCGGTTGGTCGGCCGGAAGCAAACTCGTCACCGCAGCCAGGGGCTCCAGCATCTGGTCACGGGTCTCTCCCACGCTGAGACCACCCACCGCGTAGCCGTCGAAACCCACCTCGAGGGTCCGCTCGGCGCTCTCTATCCGCAGACCGGTGTCGGTGCCTCCCTGCACGATGCCGAACTGGCTCTGCCGGCCAGCGGCATCCGGGTGTTCCAGGAAGGCCCGACGGCCCCGGCCGGCCCATGTCGCGGTGCGGACTACCGCGGCCCGGAGGACCTTCTCCGTTGCCGGCAGGGCAGGACACACGTCCAGGACCATCTGGACGTCAGCTCCCAGGTCGGCTTGGACTTCGGCTGCCCCCTCCGGGGTGAGCACGTGGGTGGACCCGTCATAGGTCGATCGAAAGGTGGCGCCCTGGTCATCGACCTTCGGCTTCAGCGAGAAGATCTGGTAGCCACCTGAGTCGGTGAGGGTGAGCCCCTCCCAACCGGCGAAGGCGCCCAGTCCCCCGTGTGCCCGGATCACCTCGGCACCCGGTCGCAGCATCAGGTGGTACGTGTTTCCGAGGACCACCTCGGCTCCCAGTTCGGCCAGATCGACCGACGAGAGGTGCCGTACCGCTCCCCTCGTTCCGACCGGCATGAAGCATGGGGTCCGGAACGTTCCCCCGGGCACCCGAACCGTGCCGGAACGTGCGCCTCCGTCGATCGCCGACGCGGTGAACTCGGCTCTCACCGGTCTGTCTCCCCCGGTAGATCCGTCGCGGTGCGGGCCACCAGCATGGCGTCCCCGAACGAGAGGAAGCGGTACCCGTCGTTGAGGGCTCCCCGATAGAGGTCGCGCCACCTTGTCCCTGCGAACGCTTCGAGCATGACCAGAAGCGTGGACCGTGGCAGGTGGAAGTTCGTCATCAGGGCATCCACCATCTGGAACTCGAAGGGGGGCCGGATGAACAGGTCCGTCGATCCAGCGGGGCCGAACCGGGCCGCGGATTCCAGGGCCCGGACCGTGGTGGTGCCCGTCGCCACCACCCGTCCGCCGCTTCGGCGGGCCGCCAGACAGGCCTCGATCACCTCCGGGGCCACCTGGTAACGCTCGTGGTGCATCCGGTGGTCGTCGAAGTCGCCCACGGTCACCGGTCGGAACGTGTCCAGGCCCACCACCAGTTCGAGGTACTCGACGCGTGCTCCTGCCGATCGGCAGCGTTCCAGGACGTCGTCGGTCAGATGCAGGCCGGCGGTGGGAGCGGCGGCCGACGCCGGCCGGTCACTGAACACCGTCTGGTAACGCTCCGGGTCTGCCAGCACGGTGGTGAGGTACGGCGGGAGCGGCATCTCGCCGTACCGATCCAGGGCAGCCTCAAGATCATCGTCGCCGGTCCGGATCCGGACATGACGGCGCCCCTCGCCCAGATCGGCGCCCACCTCGACGGCCAATCCGGCTAATCCCTCGATGTTGGGTCCGTCGGGGGTCAGGACGACACCGTCGGGTAGTCGACGACTGGGCCGAACCAGTGCCTCCCAGAGATGGCCATCCTGACGAAGGTCGTCCGGGTTCTGGGGATCCAGCTGCTGGGCACGATGTTCGTCGACCGGATGCAACAACAGGACCTCGGCGGCACCGCCGGTGGGTCGCCTGAGGCGCAGTCGTGCCGGCAGGACCCTCGTGTTGTTGAGAACCAAGATGTCTGCGGGCCCGAGGAGCGAGGGCAGGTCCCTCACTGTTCTATGAACGACCGAGGGGCCGGTGGCGTCCAGCAGCCGGGCCGCCGAGCGGTCGGCCAGCGGCTCCTGGGCTATGGCCGACGCCGGGAGGTCGTAGTCGAAATCGTCGGGCCCCATGGGTCGGCAAGCCTAGGGAGCCACGGCCCGTGGAGTTCCGACCGCCGAACGTCGGTTCAGTCCGTCGAGTCCTCGTCGAACAGGGAGGTCGGCCCACCGGAGGGCGGCGGACCGGTCCCCAGATGGGAGTAGGCCGCCGGCGTGGCCACACGTCCCTTCGGTGTTCGGAGTAGTAGGCCCTGTTGAATGAGGAACGGCTCGTAGACGTCTTCCACCGTGTCTTCGGGTTCGCTCACGCTGATCGACAGCGTCTTGAGTCCCACCGGGCCACCACCGAAGCGATGGCAGAGCGCCGAGAGGATCTCCCTTGAAGGCTTGTCCAGGCCCAGACCGTCCACGCCGAAGAAGGCCAGGCCGTCACGTGCCACGTCACCGTCGACCATCCCCGACCGCTCGACCTGGGCGAAGTCGCGCACCTGACGCAGCAACCGGTTGCCGATCCGTGGCGTGCCCCGCGACCGGCGGGCGATCTCACCCGCGCCCTCGGTGTCAAGCTCGACCTCGAGGATTCCCGCAGCCCGGGTCACGATGGACTGCAGGTCGTCGGCCTCGTAGTAGTCGAGGCGGGCCGTGAGGCCGAAGCGGTCACGCAACGGCCCGGTGATGAGTCCCGTCCGGGTTGTGGCCCCGACCAGCGTGAACCGGGGCAGCTCCAGGCGGATGGACCGGGCGGCCGGGCCCTTGCCCAACACGATGTCCAGCTCGAAGTCCTCCATCGCCGGATACAGGACCTCTTCGACGGCCCGGGCCAACCGGTGTATCTCATCGATGAACAGGACGTCGCCCGGCTCCAGCTTGGTGAGGATGGCCGCCAGGTCGCCTGCACGGTCGAGGGCCGGACCAGAGGTCACGTGGAGTTCGGCCTGCATCTCGGTGGCCACGATGTGGGCCAGCGTCGTCTTGCCCAGGCCGGGCGGCCCGGCGAACAGGAAGTGGTCGGCAGCCTGACCCCGCCGTCGTGCCGCTTCGAGCATCACCCGCAGGTGGCCCTTGAGCTCGGACTGGCCAACGAACTCCTGGAGGCTGCGGGGCCGTAGGCCACCTTCGACCGACTCCTCGTCGATCTCCGGGTCACGCTGTGCCGAAAGAAGCTCCTCGCGCACGACCGACCTGCCCCGACCCGCGTCCGGACCTAGGCCCGGGCGAGGCGCTGGAGGGCCTCGCGTAACAGGATCGCCGGATCGTCGCCACCCAGGTCGGCCAGCACCGACCGGACCTCATCCGGGGTGTACCCAAGGCCACCGAGAGCATCTTGGACCTCGGCCACTGCCGATCGGGGTACGCCCGGCCCCTCACCGCCGTCCAAAATCCCATCCAACGGCAGGTCGAGCGAGTCCTTGAGTTCGACCAGTAGCCGGGTGGCGGTCTTCTTTCCGACACCGGGAACGAGACAGAGGGCAGCCACGTCGTCATCGGCCAAGAGACGGGCCAACTCTCCAGGCCCGTGTACGCCTAGCACCGCGAGAGCCAGCGACGGCCCGACTCCGTGAGCCGAGAGGAGTGCCTCAAAGCAGGCGCGTTCGTCACGCTCGAGGAAGCCGTACAGCGTCTGGTCGGCCTCCCGGAAGTGATGGTGGACGTGGACGAACACATCGCCGCCCACATCGCCCAACCGGACTGCGGTGGTTGGGGTGACGACCACCCGGTAGCCGACACCTGCCACCTCGATGAGGACCTCGCCCTCTCCGAAGCGTTCCAGCAGTCGACCTCTCAGCGACCCGATCATCGACCAGCACCGGCGACCGTCACCCGACGACTGGGCGGCACCATGGCCAGATGGCAGAGGGCCACGGCCACGGCATCGGCGGCGTCGACCGGGCGCAACGGTGTGGTCAAGCCGAGTTGGCCCCGGACCATCTGTTCCATCTGGTCTTTGTCGGCGGCGCCCCAGCCGGCCACTGCGTCCTTCACCTCGTTCGGCGAATAGAGCGTCACCGGACAACCGGCGGTCGCCGCGGCAGCCATGGCGACTCCCGAGGCCTGTCCCGTCTGCATGGCGGTACGGACGTTGACTTGGAAGAGGACCCGCTCGACGGCCACCTCGTCGGGTCGGTACTCGTCGATCAGTGCCGCCACCTCGCGATGAAGCTCGGCCAGACGAACTGCCGTGTCGGCCCCCGGGTCGGTCCGGATCACTCCGGCGGCCACGGCTTCGAGGCGACGCCCGGTGCGCGACACGACGCCGTAGCCACAACGGGTCAGACCCGGGTCAACCCCCAGAACGAACATGTGTACGACTCTAGCGGTGGCCGCCCCGACGACCGGTGCATCCCTTCCGCCGGCCGGTCAGTCGTCGAGTTCCTCGAGGATCTCGGCGGAGATGTCGAAGTTGGCGTGCACGTCCTGGACGTCGTCGTTGTCATCCAGAAGGTCCATGACCCGGAGCACAGCCCTGGCCTGGTCGACGGAATCCAGGGCCACTGACGTGGTGGCCAGCATCGCCACGTCGGCGTTCAGGAACGGCACCTCGGCTGCCTCGAGGGCGTCACGGACAGATGGGAGGTCGGTGGCCTCGCACGTCAAGCGCCAGGTCCCGTCATCGTCGATCAGGTCCTCGGCTCCGGCATCCAGCGCGGCGACCATGATTTCGTCCTCGTCGACTGAGCCGGCCAGCAGGACCACCCCCTTGCGATCGAACTGCCAGGCCACCGATCCGGGCTCGGCCAGCGAACCACCGTTCTTGGTCAGGAGGGAACGAACCTCCGAGCCGGTCCGGTTCCGGTTGTCGGTCAGGGTCTCCACGTAGAGCGCTACACCGTGGGGGGCGTACCCCTCGTAGGTGATGGTCTCGTAGTCGACTCCTTCAAGTTCACCGGTACCGCGCTTGACGGCCCGTTCGATGGTGTCGAGCGGCACCGATGCGTCACGAGCCTTCTGGAACATGGTCCGCAGCGTCGGGTTGGAGTCCGGGTCGCCTCCGCCTTGGCGGGCCGACACCTCGACCTGCTTGATGAGCTTGGCGAAGAGCTTGCCGCGCTTGGCGTCCGCAGCGCCCTTCTTGTGCTTGATGGTCGCCCACTTGGAATGGCCCGACATGTCGCCCTCCGTCTCGTCTCGTCTACTTGTTGCAACCAGGCGGTTCGTCCACCAGTGGCTGGTCAGGCGGCGAACGCCATGTCCAGGAACTTCCCGTGGATCCGTCCGTCTCCGGACATCTCAGGATGGAAGGATGTCACCACGACCGAACCCTGGCTGCATAACACGGGTCGACCGTCCACGGAGGCCAGCACCTCGACACCATTGCCCACCCGGTCGACCACCGGGGCCCGAATGAACACCCCGTGGAAGGGCTCGTCCAGACCGGTCACGTCCAGGTCGGATTCGAAGGAGTCCACCTGTCTGCCGTAGCCGTTGCGTCGGACGTCGATGTCGATCGCCGCGAACGACCGTTGGTCCGGACGACCATCGGCCACGTGACTGGCCAGCAGGATCATCCCGGCGCAGGTACCCAGGACCGGCATCCCTCCGTCGATCCGCTCGGCCACCGCTGTTCGCAGGCCCGACGAGTCGAGCAGCATCGACATGGTCGTGGACTCGCCTCCCGGCAGCACCAGGGCATCCACGGCGGACAGTTCTCCCACGGTTCGTACCTCAGTGGCCGCAGCGCCCAGGTCGTCCAGCGCCTGGATGTGACGTACGAATGCCCCCTGGAGGGCCAGGACCCCGACCTTCATCGCCCGATTTTCACGGGAAGGTGTGTGGCCATGGGTGACCGGTCGACTACCAGCCGCGATCAGCCAGGCGGGTTTCCAGCTGGCCGATCTCCAGACCCGGCATGGCGCTCCCAAGGCCTCGGCTGACCTTGGCCAACATGGTCGGATCCTCAAAGTTGGTGGCCGCCTCGACAATGGCCCGGGCACGGGGCGCCGGATCGTCGCTCTTGAAGATGCCCGAGCCCACGAAGACGGACTGGGCACCCAGCTGCATGACCAATGCTGCGTCGGCCGGCGTGGCGATGCCACCGGCGCAGAACATGGGGACCGGCAGGACGCCGGTCTCGGCGATCTCTTGCACCAGGGGCAACGGGGCCTGTAGGCGCTTGGCCCAGTCGAACAGTTCGGCCTGGTCGGCCTGGGTGATCCGACGCATGTCGCCGAGGATCGACCGGAGGTGGCGGACCGCCTCGACGATGTTGCCGGTACCCGCCTCGCCCTTGGACCGGATCAGGCAGGCGCCCTCGGAGATCCGTCGCAGCGCCTCACCGAGGTTGGTCGCCCCGCATACGAACGGCACGTCGAAGGCCCACTTGTCAATGTGGTGGGCCTCGTCAGCCGGCGTGAGGACCTCACTCTCGTCGACGTAGTCCACGCCGAGCGCCTGGAGGATCTGTGCTTCGGCGAAGTGGCCGATGCGGGCCTTGGCCATCACCGGGATGGTCACGACCTCCTGGATGCCCTCGATCATCTCCGGATCAGACATGCGGGCAACACCGCCGTCCCGGCGGATGTCGGACGGCACTCGCTCGAGCGCCATCACCGCGACCGCTCCGGCATCCTCGGCGATCTTGGCCTGGGCGGGGTCGACCACGTCCATGATCACGCCGCCCTTGAGCATCTCGGCTAGTCCGCGCTTCACCAACTGGGTTCCGGTCGACCGGGTCACGTCACTCATGACGCGGAGTCTAGGAAGGGTGGGTCGACGAGCGGGTATCGGAATCGTTTTCGGAGCGGTCAGCCGGCAAGTTCGGCAATGCGCTCCGGATCCAGCAGGATGCCCTCGCCCAGTCGGGCCAGTGCCACCCAGGTGCGACCCGTTCGCAGATTCACCCGGTCGCCGGTGTCATCGTCGGCCAGGGACCACCGGTCGGCGATAAACGGTCGACTCCACGTCACGCCGGTGATGGTGCCGTCCCGCAGCAACCAGCCGTCGCCGGATCCGGTCGTAATGGACTGCGGCGACTCCAGATCGGCATCTGACGTCCGGTAGTCCACGTAGAGGACGAGCACGTTGTCGGCGGCCAACTGCACGCCAGTCTCGTCGAGCAGTGGCACTCCGCGGTGGAATCGCAGCCAGCGGGCGGTGGCGTGATCCCAGACCCAGTCGATCTCACGTCGGGGCGTTCGCCATCCGATGCCCTTGGTGGTCACCGCGGAGGACGGCAAAGGGCCGAAATCGAACAGGGCGTCGGGTGCGCCACCAGGGGCCGAAGCCACCAGCGCCGCAGCGTCTAGGAACCCGTTGTAGGGGGCTTCGCCCCGGGCCTCGTCACGGAAGAAGAACGCCTGACCCTCACCGTTGGTGCTCACGGGAACGAACGTGCCCTGACGTTCCGCCTCGGCGACCTCGTCGCCTACGCCCTGGTTGCTGCCCCAGTAGGCGAAGACTGGGCGGTTCAGGTTGCCGATCAGGTCGATGTCGCTAGATCGGGCCGACCGGACCAGTCCCACGGTGAGCGGGACCTCGCTCTGGAAGATGGCCAGGAAGCGCGTCACCCCGTTCTCGATGTGCGTTTCGTAGACCACGTCGGCGGACTGGATGCCTATCTGCGGCAACGACTTGGTGTCGTTGTTGCCGATCTTGACGGCCAACGCCGGGCGGTCGGCCACCCCGTCGACGGCTGGCAGGCCGGTGAGCGGATGGGTCGCACCGGTCCAACCCGTGATGATCGTGGTGGTCGGCATTCCGGTCGTGGTGGTCGGCATGGCATCGCCACCCGACTCCTCCTCGGCAGCGGCACCATCGGTGGCCGTATCGGGGGCGGTAGCGGACGTGTCATCGGGGGCGACAGCAGTGGACCCGATGGTGCCCAGCGTGGGCGCCGGGGCGTTCGCTTCACCCCCGAATCCGCAACCGGCGGCGCCCAGCAGTCCAAGTAGCAGGCCGACCCGGAGGAGAGGCGATCCCAACCGCATCGTGACCACGCCGGGTCGCGGCGTGGCGACGCCTCGTAGGAGCATCACCGCTCAGCCAACGCGGCGATTCGCACGTCGACCGCCGGATGGTCCGCGGTGGCCACGTCGGTCCGGCCGTCGGGTTGCAGCAGCCACAACCGGGCCGTCGACGCCGGCGCATCGACCGCCGCACCGAGGTCGGACAGCCCTCGGAGCGCCTCTTGCATGCCCGGCGGGAAACGGGTCAGGTCGGCGCCATCGAAGTCCGTTTGGACCATGCGGTCGGGGCCGTCGGCCGTCGAGCGTCCGAACCCGCCCATACCCCGGCCCACGAAGGAGAACCGGCCGAGTGCGACTGTCGTGGTCTCACCACGAAGTTCGTCAGCGGCGCACCGCGCCAGCAGGTGGGCGACCAGGGCTTCGAGTTCGACGAGGGTGAGGCGATCGGCTGCACCGGTGGTCAGGACGATCGATGCACCTTCCCTCCCGGCCATGGCCAGTGCATTTCCTGCCGGCGAATCCAGGACGAAGACGTCTGGGCGTTCGATCCCGTGGGTCAGACAGAGACCGTCAACGGTGTTGTGCAGTCGGGGGAACTCACCGGCATGGGCCGTCCGGGCACCGATGGTGCGTCGGAGCATGCCCTCGGCCCGTCGAGTCACCATCACCGTGATGCCTGTCCCAACGAGGACGCCGATCACGGCGGCGACGGGCAGCGGGAGGCCGATCAGGGCGACCACGACCATCAGGCAGAGGCTGACGAGCAGGGCGGGCACGAGGATCGGGTGGCGTAGCAGCGACATGGGCGAACGGTGGCTTCGATTGGTTCGGGGGCGGGACATGTTGTTCAGGAACTGATGGCCGGACTAGCGAAGGTCAACACGGACCAGATGGCCGACCCGCATGTTACGCGCCGGACACCGAGGAATAGGCCTCTAGGTACTTGTCGGCCAGCCGATGCATCGAGAATTCCTCTGCTCGCTCCCGCCCGCTGACCACCAACCGGGTGGCGAGGGCCGGTTCCGCGAGGACCTTGGCGATGGCCGCGCCGAGCGCCTCGGCATCGCCTGCGGGGACTAGCAGCGCATCGTCACCACCACGCGCCACCTTGGCGTAGCCCGGGATGTCGCTGGCTACCACCGGGGTCTCACATGCCATCCCCTCGAGCAGCACCACGCCGAACGATTCGCCACGCAGCGACGGCGCGCAGAAGACGTCCGCGCCGCGGATCCTCGCCGTTCGCTCTTCGTCGGAGATTCGGCCCAGCCACTGGACCCGGGCGTCGCCGGCCACCCGGGCTCGGAGCTCGTCGGTATCGGGGCCGTCGCCGGCCACCCAGAGGCGAACGTCGGCGCCTAGACCGGCCATGGCGTCCAGCAGTACCGCCAGGCCCTTGCGGGGCTCGTGACGTCCGATGAAGAAGACGGTAGGGCCTTCGGTGGGCCACGGAGCGACCTCCCGGCTCCGACGGACCTCCACCCCGTTGAACAGGACCTCGTAATCCCCGCCCAGTGAGTCCCGAGCCATGGCGGCCGCATCATCAGACACGGCGAACACCCGGTCCATTCGCCTGCTGAGCCAACGGACAGGGCGGTTCAGGAGGTCGTAGGCGAGGCTCCCGCCTGCGGCGTGGAATGTCCCCACCATGGGCGACTGGGCCAGAAAGAGGGCCGTGGTGGTCGGCCCGGGGGCCAACGGCTCGTGCAGGTGGAGCACGTCGAATTCCTCATCACGCAGCGCCCGGATGGTGCGAAGCGCACACGACACGTCGGGGGCGATGGGAGCCATCGAGCCGTTGGCCGCCGTGGGAAGGCTGTCTCCCAGCGGGGTGACACCGGCGTCGGGCGGCGGACCGTCGCAGGGGCCCAGCACACGGGTGGGATGGCCTGCGGCCCGCAGCACCCGGGCCAGACCCAGGACCTGCCCCTGGACTCCCCCGGGCACCGTCAGGCTGTACGGGCAGATCAGGCCGATTCGCATGCCGAATCCTCCTGATCTGACGGCCAGTTGGGTTGCAGGAGGTGCCACTGCTCGGGCTCGGCGGCGATCAGTACCTCCAGTTCGGCGGCCAGCGCCCGGGTCACCCGGGCCACATCGTCACGTAGCCGACCTTCGCGTTGGGCCGCTACCGGTGGGCGAACCACGCCGTGGCAGCCGCCCGGGTGGTCGTAGATGGCAATGGGCAACAGGACGGCCCCGGTACGCAGCGCCAGGGTGGCCGGACCGGCGGGCAGCATCGTGACCTCGCCGAAGAACTCGACCGCCACGCCCGAGCCACCGACATGCCGGTCACTGGGCAGGCACACCGCCCGGTTCTCGCGGAGCATGGCCATGGTCTCGGTGCCGGCACCCGGGCCGAGGCCCACCACCTTCATCCCAAGGGACGCCCGGAAGCTCCGGTACCAGTCGAAGAGCTCCGGTGGCTCGAGCGACTCGACCACGCACCCCACGGGAACGCCGTGGTGGAGGGTCAACCAGTGGGCAGCCCACTCCCAGCTGCCGAGGTGTGGCATGGCCATGATGACGCCGTTACCGGCCTCGAGCCCCTCGGCGATCCGCTCGTAGCCCTCCTCGGTGAAGCCGGACACAATCTCCTCGGCGCTCATTGACGGCAGCCGGAAACTCTGGAGGTAGTAGTCGGCGTACGAGGCGAACACCAGGTCCACTGATCGCCGCAGTTGGCGGCCGGTCAGTTCCGGCCCACGAACCCGACGCAGGTTGCGTTCAACGAGTCGACGACGATCGCTGTCGAGGTAGCCGGCGATACGACCCACCGTCCGGGCAACGGGCAACGAGATGGCCGGGGGGACCACGCGCGCGACCACCGAGGCAAGTCGGAAGGCATTGACGATTCCCCGGGTCATGAGCAACCGGAAGGTGGAGGCGTCAGTGGCGATTCGGCCGAGTGGGGGCGCCGTGACGTCGACGACGCTCCATCCGCAGCTGCCGGCGCCGGCCGGGCCGACCGCCTGCCGGGAGTTCCCGGTCTGCGGTGGCCTGACGCCACACCTTCACGAACCGCTGCACCGCGGTAACCAGGCTGAGCGCCAGCATCACCCAGAGCACGGGAACGAGGATCTCGAAGAAGAGCAGACCGAAGGCCAAGACGATGAACCGCTCGGCGCGCTCCATGAGCCCGCCCTTGGCGTCGTAGCCCAGCGACTCGGCCTTGGCTCGCTGGTAGGAGATGAACATGGCCGTGGCCATGATGGCCACCGGCAACATCATCATCCGGTCGGTGCGAACGGTGGCCAGATGCCACGCCACACCACCGAAGAGGAGGGCGTCGGTGAGCCGGTCGGCCACGGAATCGAAGTAGGCGCCGCGGGATGACGCCGTTCCTGCGGCCTTGGCCACTGCCCCATCGAGTGCATCGGGCACCCCGGTCAGCACCAGCAGCATGAATCCGAGACGCAAGTTGCCCATGCCAATGGCCACCGAGGCCCCGGACGCCATGAGGATGCCGATGACCGTGACGACGTCCGCTGAGATCCCGGCCCGTTGCAGGCTCTGACCAATGGGCGTGAGACCGCGATCCACCACGGTGCGCCAATTGCCGTCCAGCATGATGGTTGCTCCTGTTGGACCCGGCGGGTCCCAGACCTCGAGAGGTTACCGGAGTCACGGTCGACCCTCGGGGTACCGGCGGGCTTCCGGGCATGACGGATCGGCCACCACGTCAGGTTCGGTGCCGGGTCAGGACCAGTCTTCGGGATTGTCCTCGACGTGGGCGGCAACCATTTCGCCGTCGATGCCGTCGACGAATACCAGGCCGCGACGTTCGGGCGGCGATTCGTTCGAATACACGAGAACCCGCCACGTTGGACGGCTCCGTAGGCCGCGCCAGGCCATCTGGGCCGATGCGTGACCAACGGGGAAGCCCACGGCCCGTACGGCCGCCACCAGCGCGTCAGCCTCGTCGATCTTGAGGCTCCAGCCGGCCTGCAGGTGGTACAGGCCCACCAGGGCGAGGCCAATGGCTCCGGCGACCAGTCCTCCATCGACCAGCGGCGAGCCTTCAGCCAGCGTGGCAACACAAACGGTGACCGCGGCCAGCACCAGGTAGATGAACCCGGGGATCCGTCGCCGGTCGTTGTCGGGGAATACGTAGGGCCCGACCAGCCCGGCACCACGTGCGTCTAGGTCGTCGGGAAGTGCGTCGCGAACGTCACCGTCGGCGGGTACGGGTTCTTCCTCGACGGGTTCGGTGGTCTCGTTCACGGTGAAGGAATCTACCGGGGTCCGTACTCCCGGAAGCCCGTCGAGGCGGGCAGGTCGCCAACGAGCCTCGACGCCCGCACGAGGCGACTGGCCTCACCCCGGTACGAACCGACTGCCGGCGCCGGGTCCCCTGACATCCACACCTGATCCTCGCCCGTCATGGGCTGGACGCGACGGACGAGGTGCGAGCGTCCCGGTGAAGTCCCCATCCCGCAGTCCGAGGCGCTGCTAGCTGGATTGCATGTGGCTGGAATGCAGGTGTTCGACCGCGCCCATCAGCGTGTCGAGGTTCGCAACCATGTCTGCTGTGCCGTCCATATGCAGGTCGGCGTGTAAGGCACTCGGTCCCACGAACGCTTCGTGCATGGGCGCCACGGTCGCCTCGAACTGGGACTGCACCATGGCCGCTGTTCGCCCACGCTCACGCACGTCTCGATCCATGCGACGGGCCAGCCGGATCTCGGCCGGCGCATCCACGAAGACCGCCAGGTCGAGACGTTGCCGCAGTTCCGGCACAGCCAGGACCAGGATCCCGTCGACTACCACTACGGGGCGAGGCTCCACCCGTCGGGTCCGCCCCGTCCGGGTGTGGCTGGCGAAGTCGTAGATCGGCACGTCGACCGCCCGACCGGCCAGGAGGCCGTCGAGATGGTCGATCAGCAGCGCCTCGTCCAACGAGTCCGGATGGTCGTAGTTGACAACGGCCCTCTGCTCGACCGGCAGGTGGGCGAGGTCGTGGTAGTACTCGTCGAACCACAGCACCGACGCGTCGTCGCCGAGGCGGGACGTGAGGCCGTTGACCAGCGTGGTCTTCCCCGCTCCACTACCTCCGGCCAGGCCCAGCACCGCGCTCCGCACGGGGGTCAAGCCTAGGGGGACCGGTCCGGTACGGCCAACGGCCAACGGCCCGGCACCTGGAGGCATCCGGCCAACTGGTGGGCGGCTCAGTACTTGTAGTGGGTGGGCTTGAACGGGCCGTCGACCGGCACGCCGAGATAGTCGGCCTGGTCGTCGGACAGCTCGGTCAGGCGCACGCCAAGGGAGTCGAGGTGGAGTCGGGCCACCTTCTCGTCGAGTTCCTTTGGCAGCGTGACCACGTCGGTTCCATAGGCCTCGGCCCTGGCGTGGAGTTCCATCTGGGCCAGGACCTGGTTCGAGAAGCTGGCCGACATCACGAAGCTGGGGTGGCCAGTCGCGTTGCCCAGGTTCAGGAGGCGGCCCTCGGACAGCATGATCACCGAGTGCCCGTCCGGGAAGACGAACTCGTCGACCTGGGGCTTGATGTTGATGCGCTGGACATCTGACATACGGGCTAGGCCGGCCATGTCGATCTCGTTGTCGAAGTGGCCGATGTTGCCGACGATGGCCTGGTGCTTCATCTTGCCCATGTGTGCCGCGGTGACGATGTCCTTGCAACCGGTGGCCGTAATGAAGATGTCGGCCTCGTCGAGCACACGCTCCAGCGTGTTGACCTCGTAGCCCTGCATGACAGCCTGCAGCGCGCAGATCGGGTCGACCTCGGTCACGATGACCCGGGCGCCCTGACCACGCAGGGACTCGGCGCAGCCCTTGCCCACGTCGCCGAAGCCGCACACCACGGCGGTCTTGCCGCCGATCATCACGTCGGTGCCCCGGTTGATTCCGTCGATCAGGGAGTGGCGGCAACCGTAGAGATTGTCGAACTTGGATTTGGTTACGGCGTCGTTGACGTTGATTGCCGGGAAGCGCAGCTCGCCCGCCTCCTTCATCTGGTACAGCCGGTGCACACCGGTGGTCGTCTCCTCAGACACCCCTCGGATGCCCGCGGCGATCCGGGTCCAACGCTGTGGGTCGTCAAGCAGTGAGGCGGTCAGCGTGGCGATGATCACCTGCCACTCTTCCGGGTCGTCTTCGCTGGCCGGCGGTACCGCACCGGCCGCCTCGTACTCGGCGCCCTTGTGGACGATCATGGTGGCGTCACCCCCGTCGTCGAGGATCAAGTTGGGGCCTTCACCGTCGGGCCATTCGAGGATCTGCTGGGTGGCCCACCAGTACTCCTCTAGGGTCTCGCCCTTCCAGGCGAACACCGGTACGCCACGCAGGTCGTCCGGCGAGCCGTCTGGGCCACAGACCACGGCGGCGGCCGCGTGGTCCTGAGTGGAGAAGATGTTGCAGCTGGCCCAGCGCACCTCGGCACCGAGGATCACCAGGGTTTCGACGAGCACAGCGGTCTGGATCGTCATGTGGAGCGATCCGGTGATGCGGGCGCCGGCCAGTGGCTGGGCATCTGCGAACTCGGCACGCAGGGCCATCAGGCCGGGCATCTCGTGTTCGGCCAGACGGATCTCGTTGCGGCCGAACTCGTTGAGTGAGAGGTCGGCGACACGGTGGTCGTCTGCGAGCGAAGGGGTGGACGCGGTCATGTCGGCTCCCTGGCACGCGAGGTGCCATGTGGTCGGATCCACCCACCGGTCGGGGCCAGCCCGGACGATGGGGAGATCAGGTTTCTGGACGAAGCCGGGCTGGGGTCTTCTGACGCCAATTCAGGCAGCCACGGTATTTGCAGGCTACCGGACACCACCGGATGAATCGGATCGCCCGGGTGTCACACCCGCTACTCCAGGCCCGGAGCGCGACCAGCCCTACCTCCGATGTCGGCCGGTCGTCGGGCGGGCTTTGCGCACC
>DPMC01000250.1 GCA_003541675.1 Acidimicrobiaceae bacterium
ACGGCTGCCGAGCGGGGCCACGATGTGGTCTTGTTCGAAGCACAGCATCGCCTCGGGGGACAGTTGGCATTGATGGCCCGGGCGGGCGAACGCCAGCGCGAGGTGTCCGGGCTCGTGGACTGGCTAGTCGACGAGGTGGCCCTGGTCGGCGTCGACATTCGTCTGTCCACGCCCGTAGATGCAAGTGACGTACTGGCCGAGGCGCCTGACGTGGTCATTGTGGCCACGGGCGGGACACCTGAGGTCTCGTATATGGAGATGGGTGCAGACTTGGTGTCCACGGCGTGGGACGTCTTGGGCGGGTCGGTCCGACCGGAAGGCCGGGTACTCGTGTACGACGACCATGGCGCCGAGCGGGGCTTGGCAGTCGTTGAGTTCCTAGCCGGCAAAGCCGACGTCCTCGGGGTGACGCACATCGAGGTGATCACCCCTGACCGTCATGTCGGCCTCGACCTGGCCACACCGTTGGGGCCTACGTACCTTCGGATGCTCTACGAGGGCGGCGTGACGATGACACCCGATCACCGGCTAGTTGCAGTGGAATCGAGCGATGGCGGGCTTCTTCGGGCAGTGATGCGTAACGAGTACACCCTGGCGGAGGTAGATCGGATGGTGGACGCCGTGGTCGTCGAGCACGGCGTGGCGCCCGACGAGGACCTATATGTGACCCTACGAGAGGGTTCCGCCAACGGCGCTGTGGTGGACCTGGAGGCGCTGGCTGGAGGTCGAGCCCAACCTGCGTTCACCGGAACAGACGGTGGTTACCTGCTCTATCGAGTGGGTGACTGTGTGGCCAGTCGGGACGTGGCCTCAGCCCTATTGGACGCCCGACGGCTGTTGCAGCACCTTTGAGTGTGGTCCATGATTCGCAACTATGGCTTGGAGGGGCCAGTGGCCGATGACCATCGAAAGCATGGGGGAGTCCAACTGATGCCAGCGGCGGTGCCATTTCCCGAGGTCCGACCCGATGGGTACGAGTGGCTAGGCGACGAGCCGGTGTTCGATCCGACACTCCACCTGGACATCCAACCACCCACCGGTGTCACCATGTTGGCCGATCTCGGCTATCGGCTAGATGAGATCGCCGCGACGGCTACCCCGGTGGCCTTCTCGACGCCGTTCCGCATTTTGTCCGATGAGGGAGCGATGGTTTTGCTGGACACGGCCCGCCGACTACGTGTGTTTCAGCAAAACCTCCGAGATCGCATCGAGAACGGGGTCCGTGGTGCCTGCTACCGGTCGCGGTGGCTTCGGGACCTGTGCCTTTCGTCAGAGGTCACCGAGATGATGGCGCATGTGTACGGCACGGCCGTGGCACCCCACACCATGCCGCTTCACCTCGGGCATCTCAATTATGAGCCCGCCAACGTGGGAGACGCTGTCGACAAGTGGCATCACGACACCTTGCCTCTTGACTACGTGATGATGGTCAGCGACCCGGCGACCCTCCCAGGGGGTCGCTTCGAGGTCTTTCTGGGGACGAAGGACGACGCTGCGACACTTGCCGCGGCCGGAAAGCGTCCCCCGGCCGATCGAGTGCTGGTTCCCGACTTTCCAGGCCCCGGATGGGCCATCGCGCTACACGGCAACATGGTTGTCCATCGTGGTGGGCCTTTGGACTCTGTGGCCGAGCGCATCACAATGGTCAACGGCTACGTGTCTCTGGACCGCAGCGGTGACGATCAGTCCCGCTCACGCGATCTGGTCGGAGTCGATGATCCGGCGGTGTTGGCCACCGAGTGGGCCCGGCATGCCGCCTGGCGGGGGGTCGGCAGATTGGAGAAGTTGGTTGACGACCTGCCATTCGGTATCGGCAACGAGCGGGCGGCCGATCAACTCGAGAAGGCGATCACCGACGTGCAACAAGCGATCCGGGATCTCCGCGCAGACCCGCCGCCCATGGAGCACTACGAACACGGCGTCGAATGACAGGATCCCCATCATGAGTACTTCCGCCTCATTGCCTCTCACCGAAGAGCAGGTGACAGCCTTCTGGTCTGACGGTTACGTCAGGATGGATGACGCTGTGTCAGCCACTGACCTGGTCGAGCTCCAAGCCTCGGTCGCCTCTTGGGTGGAGGAGAGTAGGAGCCACGACCGCCCGTTCGGCACGACGATGGACGGCCGGGCACGCTTTGACGTACAGCCCGGGCACAGTGCGAAAGAGCCGGCGCTGCGCCGCGTGGCGTCCCCGCAGGAGGTTTGCGACGTCCACCTTCGGATCATGAGAGACAGCCCGCTGGTCGACGCGGCAGCCCAGCTGGTGGGCCCCGACCTCGCGGTCAACAACGTGAAGACCAACTGCAAGCAACCGGGCAGCAACACAGAGGTCAAGTTCCACCAGGACTTCGCCTACGAGGCCCACAGCAACGACGACATGCTGGCCGTCCTGCTATTCGTCGATGACGTGACCTCCGACAATGGGCCCTTGGAGGTCATCCCGGGCACCCATCGCGGCCCCATATTTGAACACTGGCAGGAGGGTGTGTTCACCGGGACCATCGCCGACGAGGACCTTGCGGGCCTCGACACGCCGGTGGCCTGCCACGGAACGGCCGGTACGGCGTGCCTGATGCACACCCGTTTAATCCATGGGTCGGCGCCCAACCTGACCGACGTGCCCCGGACCCTGGCCATCTTTAGCTACCGGTCCGAGGACAGTCGAATCCTCCACCCCAACCACATTCCGAGTGTGCACGAGGGCGAGGTGGTTCGCGGTGTGGCAACCGGTCGGATTCGTGCCATGCCCTACGAGATGGCCCTCGGAGAAATGCCATCCACAGCGTCATTCTTCGACCAGCAGGCCCAGGAAACCCGGAGATGATTTCTGAACTGAAGGAACTCAAGTTCGATACCGATGCGGGCTTCGGGAGTCGAGCCAGGATCGGCCTGGTGGTACTGGAAAACGACCAGACCGTGGAGGCGGAGTTGGCCTCGCTATGGCCCGAGGGGGTAGCCGCCTTCGCCACCCGCATCCCCATGGAGGACCGGGTGACCGCTGAGACCCTGCTGGCCATGGAAGTTCGGATTCCCGAAGCGGCCGGACTACTTCCGGAAATCATGGGTTTTGACGTCATCGGCTACGGCTGTACCTCGGCGGCCACCCTGATCGGAGAGGAGCGGGTGTCGGCCGCCCTGCATCGGGCCCATCCTGAAGTACCTAACACAAACCCAATTAGCGCCGTGTTGGCAGCCATGAAGGCACTTGGTGCGCGTCGCATTGCCGTGATCACGCCCTACAACGCTGAGGTGACAACCGGGATTGTCAGTTTGCTAGAGGACCGTGGGCTAGACGTGGCCGCCGTCGGATCGTTCCTTGAGGAGAGCGACGCCAACGTGGCTCGCATCACCGAAGCTTCAGTGGCAGGCGCCGTCCGGGAGATGGTCGCCAACTGCACCGGCGACTCGGGCTCAGAAGCATTGGACGCCGTGTTCGTGTCGTGTACCAGCCTTCGGGCTTACGGCGTAGCCGCTGACCTTGAAGCCGAACTAGGGGTCGCGGTCATATCCAGCAACCTGGCTTTTGGGTGGCACCTACTACGCCTGGCGGGAATCAACGACGATCTGTCGGGTCTAGGGAGACTGTTCTCTCGGGAGTTGGAAAGGTGACGGAGATAGCGCTCCCTGAGCGGGGATTTCCTGAATCGGAGTTCATGGCCAGGGCCGCCCGCGCGCAGGCGATGATGGCCGAGCGAGGCCTCGACGCCCTACTTGTGTGCACCGAGCCGGAAGTCCGGTACCTGACAGGGTTTCATACGCCGTTCTGGCAGAGCCCAACCCGGCCCTGGTTCGTGATTCTGCCTGCCGAGGGGCGACCAGTTGCTGTGATCCCGGGAATCGGCGCCTCAGCCATGGCCACCACATGGGTAACCGACATTCGGACCTGGCCGGCCCCACGGCCAGCCGACGACGGCCTGGCCCTTCTGGTCGACACGTTGGCCGAACTAACCGGGGGCGTTGACGGCACGTCGACGAGGATCGGTTTGCCCATGGGCCACGAAACCCACGTCCGGATGCCCCTAGCCGACCTCGATCAGTTACGGATCCGGATCGCCCCGGCGGGCTTTGTCGACGCCACCGACATCGTGCGTGGCCTCCGGATGGTCAAGTCCGATCGAGAGGTCGCCAAGGTGGCCCACATCTGCGACGTGGTTTCAGGTGCCTTTGAGGGGATTGGCAACCTGTTGTCGGTAGGTATGACCGAGCGAGAAGCCTTCCGGGCGTTCCGCATCGATCTCTTGGAACGCGGCGCCGATGACGTGCCATATCTCGTGGGGGCCACCGGCCCGGGTTTCGACGACATCATCAAGCAGCCCTCGGATCGGGTGATTGAGGCAGGTGACCTGCTGATGTTCGACACCGGATCGGTCTTTGACGGCTACTCAAGCGACTTTGACCGCTACGTGGCCTTCGGACGGGCCGACGAGGACGCAAAACGGGCCTACCGGACAGTGTGGGAGGCCACTGAGGCTGGATTGGCCACGGCCAAGCCGGGAGCTACCACCAGTGACTTGTGGCGGGCCATGGCTGAAGTCCTCGACGCTGGAGGGTCGCTCGGCAACTCGGTGGGGCGACTAGGCCACGGACTAGGCATGCAGGTCACGGAGTGGCCCTCGCACACCGCGGA
>DPMC01000274.1:0-490 GCA_003541675.1 Acidimicrobiaceae bacterium
GGCTGACCGACGCTCAGGATCTGGTCAAGGTCCGCTGTGTCCGTCGAGATGAGATGGCCGTCAACAAGGCCGGCAAACTGCTCGAACCAGAAGGCGGTCATGGCGGTGAGCACCCGACCCTTGTTGGCAATGGGCTCAGCCATCACCACGTCGAAGGCCGAGATTCGGTCCGAGGTGACCATCAACAGGCGGTCGTCACCGGCGTCATAGACGTCCCGCACCTTCCCCGAGTGCAGGTGGGGCAGCGGAATCTGTGGACTCATGTCTCTCCGGGTGTTTACAGGATCGGTTCCGGATCGTAGGCCGCGGCATGCGGGTGGGCGGCCACCACCTCGGCGACCCGTTCGATCACCGCCGCGACCTGGGCCGAGGCGTTTCCGACGAAGGCCGACGGATCATCCAACAAGGCTTCCAGCGCGGCACGATCCAGGGGCAGGCGATCATCGGCAGCCAGTCGGACCAGGAGGTCGGTCTCCGACACCCCCTCCTC
>DPMC01000274.1:869-3822 GCA_003541675.1 Acidimicrobiaceae bacterium
TCCCGACCCATGCCGGCCTGCACTGCTGCAACCAGCACCCGGGTGGTGGCCAGAAACGGCAGGTACTGCCGGAGCTCGCGTTCGACGACTGCCGGATAGGCACCGAACTCATCGAGCACGGTGAGGAAGGTCTGGAACAGGCCATCGGCAGCAAGGAAGGCGTCGGGGAGGGCGATGCGACGCACCACCGAGCAACTCACGTCGCCCTCGTTCCACTGGTCTCCAACCAGCCCGCCGACCATGGCCAAGTGGCCTCGCAGGACCACAGCCAGGCCGCCGACCCGTTCGCACGACCGGGCGTTCATCTTGTGGGGCATGGCCGACGAGCCGACCTGCCCGGGGCGAAAGCCCTCAGTGGCCAACTCGTTGCCGGCCATGAGCCGGACGGTGCGAGCTAGGTTCGCCGGCCCACCGGATGCCTGAACGAGGGCCGACACCACGTCAAAGTCCAACGACCGCGGGTACACCTGCCCCACAGAGTCCAGTACCCGGTCGAAGCCGAGGTGCCCGGCCACCAGCGACTCGAGGTGGTCCAACTTTGAGGCATCACCGTCGAACAGGTCGAGCTGGTCCTGCTGGGTACCGACCGGACCCTTGAGGCCTCGCAGCGGGTAGCCGGACAGCAGGTCGGTCACCCGACGAAGGGAGACCAGCAGCTCCTCGGCTGCCGTAGCGAACCGCTTGCCCAACGTGGTGGCCTGAGCGGCCACGTTGTGACTACGACCGACCATGACGAGCCCGTCGTGCTCGGCGGCCAGACGAGCTAAACGAGCCAGAGCGGCCACCATCCGGTCGCGCACCACCTCGAGGCTGCGACGCACCTGGAGTTGCTCGACGTTCTCGGTGAGGTCACGCGACGTCATGCCCTTATGGATGTGCTCGTGGCCAGCCAGCGCGCAGAACTCCTCTATGCGGGCCTTGACATCGTGACGGGTCACCCGTTCACGATTACGGATCGAGTCCAAGTCGACCTGGTCGACCACCGCCCGGTGATCGTCGACCACAGTGTCGCCGATGGCCACGCCGAGTTCCTGCTGCGCTTCCAGCACGGCGATCCAGAGTTCACGCTCCATGACCACCTTGGCTTCTGGCGTCCAGAGGTCGACCATCGGTCGGCTGGCGTAGCGGGAGGCGAGGACGTTTTCCATAAGCGGCAGGTACGGAGTTCGGCGGTTGACGGGTCCGACTACTTCGGGACCATCTCGGCGCGGTGCGCCTCGAGTTCGGCCACCAGTCCCGGATCGGAGATTCCCAGCATCTGGACGACCAGGAGGGCAGCGTTCATTGCGCCGTCGACTGCCACGGTGGCCACCGGGATTCCCTTCGGCATCTGGACGGTGGCCAGCAACGAATCCCATCCGTTGATGGCGCCGCCGGAAAGGGGCACGCCGATCACCGGAAGCGTGGTCTGGGCCGCAACCGCTCCGGCTAGGTGAGCTGCCATGCCAGCTCCGCAGATAATGGCCTGGTACCCGGCCTCGCGGGCACCCGACACGAACTCGGAGACCAGCGTCGGGCTTCGGTGGGCCGACATGACCCGAACGTCGGCGTCGATCCCATACCGCTCGAGGGTCACCGCGGCGGGCCCCATCTTGTCGCCGTCGTTCGGCGAACCCATCAGCACCGCCACTCGGTAACCCATCCTTATGCTCCTGTTCTCCGGACCCGTATCAGGTCCCCGTTCTAGTTCCGGATTGATTCTGACCGAGATCAGCCGGCCGGATCCGCCGCGATGTCGGTGCGGTACTGCATACCGGGCCACGAGATCATCGACACCGCCTCGTAGGCACGTCGGCGAGCTTCGCTGACTGTCGGCCCCTGACCGGTAACGGTCAACACTCGTCCTCCAGTCGTGACCAAGCATCCGTCTCGCTCACCCACTCCGGCAGCGAACACGCTCACCCCGTCGATCGCCGAGGCGTCGGCCAGACCCTGGATCTGGTCGCCGGTGCGCGGTGCGGTCGGATAGTTCTCGGACGCGCAGACCACGGTAACCGCCGCTCCGTCATCGAACGTCGGTCGGTCGGCCCGTCCGGCCAGGTCACCGGCCGCCGCTGCGGCCAGTAGGACACCGAGGTCGCTGGTGAGTCGGGGTAACACCACCTGGGTCTCCGGATCACCGAATCGCACGTTGTACTCGAGCACCCGGGGTCCGGTCGGGGTGTACATCAACCCGCAGTACAGGACGCCCCGGTAGTCGATCCCCCGTGCCCGCAGGGCAGCCAAGGTAGGTCGCACCGCAGTGTCCATGAGATCGTTGACGGCCGCACTGGTGGCCAACGGGACCGGCGAATAGGCACCCATCCCCCCGGTGTTCGGGCCGGCGTCGCCGTCACCTAGTCGCTTGAAATCCTGAGCGGGGGCTAGGGCCACAGCGTCATGTCCGTCGCAGATAGCCAGCACTGAGAGTTCGGGCCCAGTCAGGCCCTCCTCAATGACCAACGTGCGGCCGGCGTCGCCGAAGGCATCCCCGGAGAGGTATGACCGCACGGCATCTACAGCCTCGGCGTGATCGGTGGTTACCACCACGCCCTTGCCGGCCGCCAAGCCGTCGGTCTTAACCACGAAGAGATCGTCCATGGTGTCCAGGAAAGCCAGGGCGGCGGCCTCATCGGAGAACGTCCCGTGAGCCGCGGTCGACACGCCAGCCTCGACCAAGACCTCCTTCATCCACGCCTTGGAGCCCTCCAGGCGGGCACCGTCAGCGCCCGGCCCAAAGACCAGCTGGCCGGCGCCCCGCAGGCGGTCGGCCAGCCCGGCGACCAGTGGCGCCTCGGGGCCGATCACGAAGAGGTCGGCGTCGATTTCGCTGGGCGGCATGTCCACCGACCCGGGGATGCCCGGGTTGCCGGGAGCCACCACCACGTCATGGTGATGGCCTAGTACGTGGGCCAGCGCGTGTTCCCGCCCTCCGGAACCGACCACACAAACCCTCATGCGTCCCTCCACCCCG
>DPMC01000043.1 GCA_003541675.1 Acidimicrobiaceae bacterium
GGCATGGAGACCATCGACATGGCGGCGGTCATCGACCCGGCGGTCATCCGGGCCACCACCCGGCTGAACCTCGAGGCGCCCATGGTCCTAACCCGACATGTTCTGCCTCAGATGCTGGAACGCGGTCGGGGGCACTTGGTGTTCCTGTCGTCGATCGCCGGCACGGCCGGGTTCCCGACCATGGCCACCTACTGCGCCACCAAGGCAGGGATATCCAACTTCGTGCGGGCGCTCACCCTGGAACTCAAGGCGACGTCGATCGGCACGACCACCGTGGCGCCGGGGCCGGTAGCCACCCGCATGTGGGAGGCCGTGGAGTCCACGTCACCGAGCGGCCAGAAGGTGCTGGACCGAATGAACGCCGTCCGGATGCTCCCCATTGCCGACCCGGATCGGCTGGCCCGCAAGGTGGTGGCGGCTACCCAACGGGGGACCCGTCATGTCCGGACGCCACGGCGCCTCATGGGCAACTTCCTGATGGCCGAAGGGGCGAACCGGATGACCGGTGCCCTGCTGGCCGGGGTAAAGCTCGACCCCACGGACAGCCGACGGTGATCAGGCGTGTTCGGCGAGCTCTCGGAGGCGACCCAGCACGGTGGCGGCTTCGCCACCGATCGGTGTGACGTTCAGCGAGGTCACGCCTGCGTCCTTGTAGGCGGCCAGACGGTCGACCACGTAGGCCTCGTCGCCACACAGTGACGTGTTCTCGATGAGCTCGTCGGGGAGCAGGCCGGCGGCCTCCTCCTTGCGCCCGTCCAGGTAGGCGTCTTGGACGGCGGCCGCCTCGTCGGCGAAGCCGTACTGGCGGCACACGTCGTTGTAGAAGTTCTTCCCGCGGGCGCCCATCCCACCGATGTAAAGAGCGGCCATGGGCCGGCCTAGGTCGCGGTACTGAGCTGCATCGTCGCCAATGGCCACTAGGCCACCGGCCACCACGTCGAAGTCATCGAGCGCCGCATCGCGCCGGGCGAGCCCTGCGTTTACCGCGTCGCCCCACACCTGGGCCATGCGCTCCGGGTAGACGAGGAACGGCAGCCAGCCCTCGCACGACGCAGCGGTCTCTTCGACACTCTTCTGGCCGAGGGCGGCAATGTAGATCGGGATCTCGGCGCGCTTCAGATGGTTAATGATCTTCAACGGCTTGCCGAGGCCGGTGCCCTGGTCGGGCGGCAGCGGAAGGGTGAACACGTTGCCGTCGTAGACGAGGGGTTCGCGGCGCCACGCCGAGCGGCAGATCTCGATGATCTCCTTGATCCGGGTCAGGGGCTTGGCATAGGGCATACCGTGGAAGCCCTCGATGACCTGGGGGCCTGAGGCCCCCAACCCGAGCACGAAGCGGCCCTCGGACAGCGCATCCAGACCGGCAGCCGTCTGGGCCAAGAGGGCCGGGGTGCGGCTGTACGTGTTGAGGATTCCGCTGCCCAGTTCGACGGTTGACGTGCTAGCTGCCAGGTAGCCGAGCAGGCTTACGGCATCGAAGCCGTAGGCCTCGGGGATCCAGATACGGTCGACGCCGGCCGCTTCCAGTTCCCGAGCCTGAGCGGCCGCGGTCTGGGGGTCGGTGGCGTAGTTGAGGCTGGTGGAGATGCGCATGGCACCGAGCCTCGCAGGTGTGAATGGTCTCTGAGGAACCGGTCCCTGAGGAACCTGTTGTTCAGGGACCCTTGGTTGAATGATCAGTCGCGGGGAAACCAGCGCAGGATCACGGCTGACGCTGAGATCAGCATGGTGGCTCCGACCAGGATGGCCAGCGAGTAGCCGTCGGCGAACGCAGACCGGGCCACGGCCATAAGACCGGGTTGGAGGCAGGTCATGAGTCACACGGCCCCGAGGACCTGACGGACCGTCACCTACCATCTGCGCATGGATCCGCACGCCCTGTCGACTGACGGCTTCGTCACGGTTGACCGCGCCGAATGGGTGGCCCTCGCCGAGGCGGGGCTGCAGGGCCGCACGCTGGCGTCGCTGGCCACCATCACGGCCGACGGCATCGAGATCGCCCCCGTTTATTCGCCGGACGCCGACCGAGATCCGAACGGCTCCGACGATCGATTCGGACTTCCGGGTTCCGGCGACCGGACCCGTGGATCATCGGCTGCGGGACGGACGACCAACGGGTGGGACGTGCGGGCCCTGGTGGCTGACGACGGCCCGGACGCCGCCAACGCCACGGTGCTCGATGAACTCGAGCGGGGCTCCACCTCAGTGCTGCTCGACGTGGAGGCAGTCGGCATCCGGTCGCTCGATGACCTCGACACCGTGTTGGCCGGTGTGCACCTCGAAATGGCGACCGTGGCACTGATGCCCGGTCCGACCAGCGTGGCGGCCGCCGGATGGCTGCTCGACCTCTGGGAACAAAGGGGCACGCCGACCGATGAACAGGCCGGCCTTCTGGGTCTGGACCCGCTGGGTGTGGCAGCCCGTCACGGTGGTGAGCCAGACGTCGGTGATGACGTGCTCGCCATCGTGGACCGTGCCCGGGGACTGCCCGGCGTTCGGGCGTTCACGGTGGATGGCACGGTGTTCGCCGACGCCGGGGCGAGCGACGCACGGGAGCTGGGCTGGACCACGGCCGGTGGGGTGGCCGTGCTACGGGCACTGGTCGATCATGGGTTGACCATCGACGAGGCTCTCGACCAGCTTGCCTTCACGTGGTCGGCCGATGCTGACCAGTTCCGGACCATCTGCCGACTCCGAGCGGCGCGCCGACTCTGGGCCCGGGTTGCGGAGACAAGCGGCGCGGACACTGCCCATCGGGGACAGGTCCAGCACGCTATGGGTTCGGCGGTCGACCTGACCCGTCGGGATCCGTGGGGCAACCTCCTGCGGGGCACGGTGGCCGCATTCGCGGCTGGCATCGGTGGGGCCGACGCAGTGACGGTTCGTCCCTTCGACTCGGTTCTTGGTCGGTCCGACGCGTTCGGCCGACGAACGGCCCGCAATACCCAGGTACTTTTGCTCGAGGAGAGCGCCCTAGCTTCGGTCGTCGATCCGGCCGGTGGGTCCTGGTATGTCGAGGACCTGACGTCTCGCATGGCCGACGCAGCCTGGGACCGCTTCCGCGACGTCGAAGCGGCCGGAGGAATCGCCGCGGCGCTCACCTCGGGACTGATCGGCCGGGAAGCCGACGCCTGCTGGGAGGCTCGCCGGACCCGGCTGGCCACCCGGGCCGAAGCCATCACAGGCGTGTCAGAGTTCCCCGACCTCGACGAGAACCTCCCCGAACGGCCGCCGGCCCCGTCGGATCCGTCGGGGCCGTTACCCCTCCGACGCCGATCCGAGGCGTTCGAGGCCCTCCGGGACGCTGCGGACGCTGCGGAATTGACGCCTACGGTGCACCTTGTAACGGTGGGCGATCTGGCCGATCACACGGCTCGGAGCACGTTCGTCACCAACCTTTACGCGGTGGCTGGCATCCGGGCGCTTGCTTGCCCCGCTTCGAACACCGGGTCGTCGGTGGCCGTGGTGTGTGGATCGGATGGTGGTTACACGGCGGAGGGTGTCGCCGTGGTGGCCGCCCTCCGGGCCGAGGGCATGTCCCGTATCCACCTGGCAGCTCGGGCGGCAAGCCTGGACGACGACTTGGTGGCTGCGCTGATTGGGGCGGGCGTCGACGAGTTCGTGCACGCCGGCTCCGATGTAATCGACCTGATGGGACGGACGCTGGATGCATTGGGTGTTGACACCCCGGTGGACGTCGAAGGGGAGTGGGCATGATCCCTGACTTCACGACGGTCTCTCTGGCGCCGGATACCGATGGTCGGGCTTCAGTCGACCCGGGTACAAGGGTTGATTCGGACGTATGGGTCGATCAGGTGATGGCCGAGACGGGCTGCACACCCGACGAGTTGGCCCGCGACACCCCCGAGCAGATCCGTGTGCCCATCCTCTCCACACCGGTCGAGGGTGCCGCCGACGGGTCTCTGAACACAGGCTTCACCGATGCCTGGCCGGGTGTCGCTCCGTACCTACGGGGCCCGTACCCGACGATGTACGCCAGCCAGCCGTGGACGGTGCGCCAGTACGCGGGCTATTCGACCGCCGAGGAGAGCAACGACTTCTACCGGCGCAATCTGGCCGCTGGCCAGAAGGGCCTCAGTGTGGCCTTCGACCTGCCCACCCACCGCGGCTATGACAGCGACCACCCGCGGGTGCCTGGTGACGTAGGAATGGCCGGGGTAGCCATCGATTCCATCTATGACATGCGGACACTGTTCGACGGAATCCCGTTGGATCGGATGAGCGTGTCGATGACCATGAACGGGGCGGTGCTGCCCATTCTGGCCCTGTACGTGGTGGCCGCCGAGGAGCAGGGGGTGTCGCCGGACCAGCTGGCCGGGACCATCCAGAACGACATCCTCAAGGAGTTCATGGTCCGGAACACGTACATCTATCCGCCGGGCCCGTCCATGCGGATCGTGTCGGACATTTTCGCCTTCACCAGCACCGAGATGCCCCGCTTCAACTCCATCTCCATCTCCGGCTACCACATGCAGGAAGCCGGGGCGACGGCCGACCTGGAACTGGCCTACACGTTGGCCGACGGCGTGGAATACGTGCGGGCCGGGATCGCCGCCGGACTGGAGGTCGACGCCTTCGCCCCCCGGTTGAGCTTCTTCTGGGCCATCGGCATGGACTTCTTCATGGAGGTGGCCAAGCTCCGGGCCGCCCGGCTCCTCTGGGCCGGCCTTATGCGCCAGTTCGAGCCGACTGACCCCCGGTCGTCGTCGCTGCGAACCCACTCCCAGACCTCAGGTTGGAGCCTCACCGCACAGGACGTCTACAACAACGTGGTCCGGACGTGCGTGGAAGCCATGGCCGCCACTCAGGGCCACACCCAGTCGCTGCACACCAACGG
>DPMC01000292.1 GCA_003541675.1 Acidimicrobiaceae bacterium
CCACCACCTCAGCTTCGAATGACCGGAGCTCCGCGTCGCGCAGGTAGAGACGTTCAGTCACGGGCTTGTTCCTGCGGTTCGGGCTACATCGATGCGGAGTTCTCCCGCTAGCACCGTCCACGCCAGGGGAGTCAGTCCCGCGCCGTCGGCCGGCCAGGTACTCGTCGAATCACAGCTGTCCACGAACACACCGTCTCCGGTCGCGCCACCGTCGGTGTCCCACTGGACTAGGCATCCGGTACTACCCGGGACCCGGGCTGACACGGTGACCCAGCCGACGGTTGGATCATCGCCGTGGTGATGGACCCAGATTGGGAGCTCGTTGCCCACCAGGTCGGGGAAGGGAACGGGTCCGTTGTCGGCGATCTCGGCGGCCAGGTTGGCAGCGTGGATGCCCCGGAAGTCGGGGTCGCCCAACTGCACCTCGATGGCGTCCGACGATCCGGCGAGCTGCAGGACAACCACCAGGGCTCCCAGAGCACCGGCGAGACCGACCGCTGTCACGATCAGGGCCCGTTTCATGTTGAGCTGGAGTCCTCGGGCCACGGTCACTGGATGTGGTTTCCCTTCTCAGCTTCGGTGGGTGGGCAGTCAGTGGGCTGGGGTGGACGTCACACCTCCCCAACGGGAGGGCTATCAGGACCCGAGCCTAGGATCGACCGGTCGACGTCGGCGGATGCGCGCCGGCTGGAATCGTCGGGAGGCGACCGGGTGGATCTGTTCGAGTACCAGGGAAAGCAGTTCTTTGCCCGCTACGGCATGCCCGTCTCTGACGGTGAGATTGCCTTCACGGTGGACGAGGCGGTGGCTGCGGCCGAACGTCTCGGTACCCCGGTCATGGTCAAGGCCCAGGTCCACACCGGCGGGAGGGGAAAGGCCGGTGGCGTCAAGTTCGCCGCAACAATCGACGACGTGCGTACCCACGCCACGTCCATCCTCGGCTTGGACATCAGTGGCCATGTGGTAGGGCGGGTTTGGATTGAGAAGGCGTCCGATATAGCCGAGGAGTACTACGCCTCGTTCACCCTGGACCGGTCAGCCAAGAAGCACCTTGGCATGCTGTCAGCTGAAGGCGGCGTGGAGATTGAGACGGTGGCCGAGAAGAACCCCGACGCCATCGCAAAGGTGTGGATAGATCCGGTGGACGGGCTCGACGAGACCACGGCGCGCGAATGGGTGATCGCCGCCGCCCTACCTGAAGCTGCCTTCGAAGGAACGGTGGCCATCCTCCAGCAGCTCTACACGGCCTACGTCGAGGGTGACGCCGACTTGGTCGAGATCAACCCGTTGATCCTGACCCCCGAGGGCCGAGTCCACGTGCTGGACGCCAAGGTCACACTCGACGCCAACTCAACGTTCCGCCACGAGGACTACGCGGCCTTCGACGAGACCCAGACCCGCGACGAACGCGAGACGGCGGCTCATGCCCGGGGTCTGCAGTACGTGGGGTTGGACGGCTCGGTAGGCGTGATCGCCAACGGTGCCGGCCTGGCCATGTCCACGGTCGACGTGGTCAACCAAGTGGGCGGCAGCCCGGCGAACTTCCTGGACATCGGCGGCGGCGCCAACGCCGATGTCATGGCCGGAGCACTGGAGGTCATCAACAACGACCCGGCCGTGCGGTCCATCTTCATCAACATCTTCGGAGGCATCACCCGTGGCGAGGAAGTCGCTAACGGCATTGTGGGCGCCCTCGAACGGGTTGACATCGACGCCCCGATCGTCATCCGCTTGGACGGCACCAACGCCGACGAGGGTCGGGCCATCCTCGAACCACACCTGTCCGACAGTCTGCAGATGGCGCCCACCATGCTTGAGGCGGCCCGTCGGGCCGTGGGTCTGGCCAGTGCGGGTTACGACGAGGGGAGTGCCCGATGAGCATCTTCGTCGACGTCGACACGAAGGTCGTTTACCAGGGCCTGACCGGCAGCCAGGGTCGCTATTACGGCCTGTTGAATCGTGACTACGGCACGCAGGTCGTAGCCGGAACCAATCCCCGTAAGGCCGGAACCGACGTGGATGGAATCCCCATCTACGCCTCGGTCGCCGAGGCGGTCGCCGAGACTGGGGCTACGGCCTCGTGCATCTTCATTCCGGCCCCCGGCGTGCGCGACGCCGTGCTGGAGGCTGCCGAGGGTGGTGTGGAGTTCATCGTGGCCATCACCGAGGGTGTACCGGCCCACGACGAGGCCGAGTTCTACAACCGGCTGAAGCGCGACCATCCCGGTGTCCAGATGCTGGGCCCCAACTGCCCGGGCATCATCTCGCCGGGACAGGCCAACATCGGCATCACCGCCGGCCACATCGCCCTGCCCGGCGGACCGGTCGGCATCGTGAGCCGATCAGGCACGCTTACCTACCAGGCGCTGTACGAACTCAAGGAGAAGGGCATCGGCTGCACCACGTGCGTGGGCATTGGTGGCGATCCCGTTCCGGGCACGTCGTTCATCGATTGCCTCCGGGCCTTCGAGGCCGACCCTGAGACGAAGGCCGTGATGATGATCGGTGAGATCGGAGGGTCTGCCGAGGAGGAGGCCGCCGAGTTCATTGCCGAACACATGACCAAGCCCGTGTCGGCTTACGTGGCCGGCGTGACGGCGCCCGCAGGAAAGAAGATGGGCCACGCCGGTGCCATCGTCTCTGGTGGACGGGGCACGGCGGCCGCCAAGATGGAAGCCCTACGCGATGCTGGTGTGCGGGTGGGTCTGAACCCCACCGAGGCTGGCGAACATATGGCTGACATCGTCTCTGAAATGGGTGGCTGAGCGGGCCACTGAGCCGAACCACCCGGAAGCCGTCCGAACTGTCGCTGGTACGGTCGTCAACATGTCGCTGGCGGTACTGGTCTCGGGTACCGGTTCGATCCTGGATGCCATGGTCGACGCCGGCCTGCCCGTGGCCCTCGTGGTCTCGGATCGACCGTGCACCGCGGTTTCGCGGGCCGCTGGACACGACATCGAGACGGTGGTGATCCGCCGCCACTCCTTCAGCGATGACTTCGACCGTGACAGCTATTCAGCCATGCTGGCTGACTGGCTGGGCGAACGGGGTGTGACCTTGGTGGCCATGGCTGGCTTCGGCACCATCCTTGGTCAGCCCTTCCACGACCGCTTTGCCGGCCGGGTGCTCAACACCCACCCGGCCCTGTTGCCGGCCTTCCCGGGCTGGCACGGCGTGCGTGACGCCCTAGCAGCGGGTGTGGAGGTCACGGGTTGCACCGTCCACCTTGCCACCCTCGAGGTGGACGCCGGTCCGATTCTCGCCCAGCAGGAGGTGCCCGTCTGTCCCGACGACGACGAGGTCTCGCTGCATGAACGCATCAAGGTGGTCGAGCGTCGCCTGTACGTCGACACCCTGCGGGCGGTCCTCGATGGCGATATCTCGCTCGAATCGGTCCAGTCTCGATCCGCATCCGCCTCTGAGCCCGCAACTAAAGGAGCCACCTCGTGAGCCCCGCCACCAAGCCCAGTCCCCGTCGTGCCCTGCTCTCTGTCTACGACAAGGTGGGCATCGTGGACCTGGCCCGTGGCCTGGTGGATCTGGGGTGGGAACTGGTGTCCAGTGGCGGGACGGCATCACTTCTGGCCGGTGAGGGCATTCCAGTGATCGAGGTGGCTGAGATCACCCAGGTGACAGAGATGCTGGGTGGGCGGGTCAAGACTCTCCACCCGATGGTCCACGGAGGGATCCTGGCTGACCGATCCGACCCGTCCCACGTGCGCGACCTGCGAGAGCGGGGCATCACCCCCATCGACCTGGTGGTGGGGAACCTCTACTCGTTCTCGTCGGATCCGCACATCGAACTGATCGATATCGGTGGGCCGACCATGGTCCGTGCCGCGGCCAAGAACCACGCCCACGTCGGCGTGGTCGTGGACCCGGCCGACTACGACGGTCTGTTGGCTGAACTGCGGGCTGACGGGTCGCTATCGGATGCGACCCGCCACCAGCTGGCCCGGGCGGCCTTTGCTCACACTGCGGCTTACGACGCCGCGATCGTCCAGTGGTTCGACGGACCGGATTCGGGCAGGCCCGACGCGGACGGGTCTGGTGCCAGTGATCCCGATCCGCTCAAGCCGTCGATGCATCTGGCGCTGGAGCGCGTTCAGGACCTCCGCTACGGCGAGAACCCCCACCAGGTGGGGGCCCGGTACCGCACAGTCGGTTCGTCGGGATGGTGGGATACCGCGGTGGTGCACGGCGGCAAGGCCATGTCGTATCTGAACCTGTTGGACACTGAGGCGGCGTGGCGTCTGGTCCACGCCCTGGGTGATCCTGGTGTGACAGCGGGTGCCGACGAGCCGACGGCGGTGGTCATCAAGCA
>DPMC01000227.1:0-5814 GCA_003541675.1 Acidimicrobiaceae bacterium
GCCCACCCCGGCGAGCACCATGGCCACCGCGAATACCAGCATTCCGGTGACAGCCACCCGTCGCGCCCCATGCTTCGGGTCGTGATGGCCCCCTAGCCGGGCGCACAAGGCAAACGACAGGGGTCGGGGCAGCATCACCAGCCCAATGACCGTGGGACGGAACCCCCAGCGCCGTTCGAGGAGGAACGGGGCCATGACCATGGCCCCCATGTAGCCCGATTGCAGGACCGCCTGGGAGGTCATGGGGCGGGTGAAGGCCCGTCGTCGCAACAGTGCCGGTGGTAGAAGCGGCGCATTGGACCGGTTCTCGACGGCCACGAACAACCCGAGGCTGATGGGGGCCGTCATCGCGGCGACTAGCACGATCGGGTTGGTCCAGCCCCAACTGATGCCCCGGTTGACGGCCAGCAGGAGTCCGCTGACCCCGATCCCTAGGGTGATGGCGCCGGGCACGTCGAAGCGGATGCCGGACCGCCGCGGGGTCTCCGGGGCGACGAGCAGAGCGGCCAACAGGGCCAGGCCCACGGTGAGGCCCTGCACCACGAACAGGATCCGCCAGCCCAACCACTCGACGAGCGGTCCGCCGGTGACGACGCCGACGGCCGGTGACAGGGCGACCACCGCTGCCCAGATGCCGAGCGCCCGGGTCCGGTCGCGCTGCGGGAAGACCGACAGGATCATTGCCATGGCCGACGGGCCTGACGCGGCCTTGGCGGCCTGAGCGAGTGTCCGCAGCACGATCAGTGAGGTGATGCCCCAGGCCAGCGAGGTGGCCAGGGCCAGAACCGTGCCCAGAGAGAAACTGACCAGGTAGGTGCGGCGGTGGCCGTAAAGGTCGCCGATCTTGCCGATGATCGGCGTGATCACGGCAAAGGCCAGCATGGGTGCGGCGATGACCCAGGTGATGATGTCGTCGGTGGTGCCCAGATCCCGGGCGATGTGGGGGAGTGAGGCCGACAGCACGGTGACCGGGTAACTGCCAGCTGCGGTGCCGAACAGGGCGGTGATGAGGACGAGGCGTCGGTAGTCCGGCCGTCGGCGGATCCGCTCACGTGTTCTGGATAGCCACCGCCCGGGAGGCGGCACGCCTCGGGGCTCGCCGGTATCGGCATGGTCGTCCATCCGGATCGACCATAGGTGTGCTCTCTGACGGGGCCCCTAGCGGACCCGGGCATGACCGAGTGGCTACGGTCACCTGCCGTGATGAACGCGAACACAGACGCAGCGACCGGTACCGACACCGCGATCGGCGGCGCCGGATCACCGCTCCCGCTTCCTCTAGCGGTCGGCCTGGTGGTCAACCCCCGGTCGGGCACCGACGTGCGACGGGCGGTGGCTGCGGCTGGGGCGGTGACCATCGAGGACAAGGCCAACGTGGTCCGGCGCGTCGTGCTGGGGGCTCGGGAAGCGGGGGTCGATCGGTTCGTCGTACACACCGACACCCATCGGATCGTGCAGCGGGCCACCGAGACCATGCGGGGCCTCGACCTCCACTGGCTGGATTACGAGATGACGTTCACCGAGGAGGACACGGTGGCCGCGGTGGCCGCTATGCGGGATCTCGGCTGCGGGGTGGTCGTAGTGCTGGGTGGTGATGGGACGAACCGGGCCGCAGCGCGCGCATGGCCCGATCTGGTGGTGGTTCCGTTGTCGACGGGGACGAACAATGCCTTCCCGGTGCTCGCCGAAGCCACGATTGCCGGGGCGGCAGCTGGCCACGTGGCTACTGGTCGGGTGCCGGTCGATGAGGTGACCCGGCGGGCAATGGTGGTGCGGGTCCGGCCCGACGGTGCTTCGACCCCAGATGACCTGGCGTTGGTCGACGCGGTGGCGGTGGACGATCCGTATCTGGGTTCCTTCGAGTTGTTTGAGCCGGCGAACCTGCGGACTGCTGTTTTATCGCGAGCCGACCCGGCGTCAGTCGGTTTCGCCGGAGTGGGTGGACTGGTCGAACCGGTGGGGTTGGACGAGGATGCGGGCCTGTTGCTGCGATTCGGCCCGGCTGAGGATTGTGACCGAGTGGTGCGGGGACCGACCGCTCCTGGGCACTACGCCGATCTGGGGATCGCCGAGGCACGGCGCTTGGCGCCCGGCGAGGAGGTGGAGGTCAACGGACCGTTGCTGCTGGCCTTTGACGGGGAGCGGAAGCGGCGGCTGGTGGCGGGCGAACGGGTCTACCTGTCGGTGGTGCGCGACGGCCCCCGGGTGGTGGACGTGGCCGATGTGATGGCCCGGGTGGCCGCCGACGGCGCGTACGTGTTTCCGGGGAGGGTCTGAGTTCCGGAAGTGGGCTTGAGGGTTGCGAGGAAGGCTTGAGCCGCGGGCCGTGAGTTGGAATCCGAAACCGAGTCTGTTCTCGGACTCTGGTGTTCGGGCTGGGTTTAGACGGCTATGAGTCTGGGCACGTCTCCGAGCCGATCCACGATGGGGAACTCCACGCCGGCTAGTTCGTCAGGGTTGGGTTCCTCGAACACCCAGGTGGTGGTGTGGGGCACGTGGATAGCCCGTCCGCCGATGGCTAGGACGGGCAGCACATCTGACTTCACCGAGTTGCCGACCATGGTGAACTCGGCGGGGTCGACACCGTGGCGGTCCAGCACGTCTCGGTACGTCTGTGGGTCCTTCTCGGGGACCACTTCGACCCGCCAGAACCGGTCAGCCAAACCACTGCGTCGGACTTTGCTCAGTTGGTCGCCCAGGTCGCCCTTGGTGATGAGGAGCAGTCGGTGGGTAGAGCCCAGCGCGTCGAGGGCCTCGGGCACCCCGTCGAGTAGTTCGATTGGATGGGCCAGCATCTCGTGACCCCAGCCGACGATGCCGGCCAGTGAACGGGCGTCGATCGCAGCGTCGGAGATTTCGACAGCGGTGAGCACCATCGACAGGACGAAACCTTTGATGCCATAGCCGTGGCGGGCAATGTTGGTCCGCTCGGTGGCCAGGAGGGCGGCATCGGCCGTCTCACTGTCGGCCCACGGGGTCACGAGGTCGCGGAAGCGTTGCTCCACCTCGTGGAAGCGTTCCTCATTTTCCCACAGGGTGTCATCGGCATCGACGCCGAGTACGGGCAGCATCCGGCGAGCCTAGGGCTCGTGGCTGTTCCGCCGAAGGGCTTGAGGGCCGGGTGGGGGTCCGGGGGTGTCCCCGTCGAGAAGCAGGTCCGGAAGTACCTTTGAGCCCCATGCGGGATCTGTGTATGCGTTCGGCCTGCCTGGGCCCGGCTGACGTCCTGGTGGTGATGGACGTTTCTAATCTGACCTTCACCATCCACGATCTCGACGAGGTGGATGGACCGGGTGCCGTGGTGCTGTGTGCGACCCACATAGACCGTCTCCGGGCGCCAGTCGGATGGGAACTGATCGATGCCCGTGGGGTCGGCACGGTGATTCCGCTGCCGGGGCGCTCCATGACGACCGACGAGGCAGCCGACATGGCGGGCGACAGGTCCAGCGAGGTTCTTCGTCCGGTAGCCGACGTGGAGCCCATTCGCCCTGGTGTTCGATCGGAGGCGGCGGTTCATCCCCTCGAGAAGGCCCGACAGGCGATTACCGAGGCCGACGAACCCGTCGCCGAGTTGATTCCCGACACGGAGGAGACCCCGCTCCTAGCTAGGGCTTTCCTCGGCGTCGACCGGCATCCTGCGACAGGTAGCGCGACACCCGCCGATGCCGGCGGTCAGCCGGGAGAAGAACCACTGAACCATGAGGACCCCTTCGCCGGTCACCAGTGGGACCAGAGCGACGAGTGGGACACGGAGATGGCTGCGTCGACCGCTCCTGAGACCGGTTCGCCGGCGAGTCCGCAGATGACGGGCCAGCTCACGTTCGGTGGCGACTCGGTCGCCTGATCCGGGCTAAGTCAGCCTGGCCGTCTGGGCATCTGAGTCAGCTAGCGGACGACTGCTTCGGCGCAAGCTGCGGGTCCCCGGTTCGGGGCTGACAGTTGCCGCTGGGTAGGTTCGCGCCCGGCTCCGGGACCGCCCGGACAACCATGTGAACCGGGAGCGATCATGACTGAGGTGACCGAAGCAGAGGTCCGGGAGATGGCGCGGCAGCTGGTGGCCGACGTGCCGCCGGACCAGGTTGACCAGTTCGAGTTCCGGGGCGCTCAGTTCGATCGCGGCCTCGCCCTCGTGCAGTTCCCCGAGGGGCTGGGCGGTCTGGGTCTGTCCAGCCGGCGGCTCCAGACGGTGGTCGACGGTGAGTTACGGGCTGCCGGGGTGACCTACCACGATCTCAACATCAACCCGATCGGCATCGGGATGGGCGCGCCGGTGGTGCTCACCTACGCGTCCGATGAACAGAAGCAGCGCCTTCTCCGTCCGATGTACACGGGTGAAGAGGTCTGGTGCCAGATGTTCAGTGAGCCGGGTGCTGGCTCGGATGTGGCGGGGCTGTCCAGTCGGGCGGTTCGTGACGGCGACGAGTGGATCGTCAACGGCCAGAAGGTGTGGACGACGCTGGCCCATGTATCTCGGTGGGGGATGTTGGTTGCCCGAACCGATCCGGACCAGCCGAAGCACAAGGGACTTACGTACTTCCTGTTGGACATGGAGTCCGAGGGCGTTGAAGTTCGGCCCCTGCACCAGATCACCGGTGAAGCCGAGTTCAACGAGATCTTCCTGACCGACGTGCGGATTCCCCACGACCGGGTGTTCGGCGAGGTCGGCAACGGCTGGGCCGCGGCGGTCACCACGTTGATGAATGAACGGGTGGCCCTTGGTGGTGGCGTGCCGAAGAAGGGTTCGGGCCCCATTGGCGACCTGGTGAATCTGTGGGGCGAGACGAGGGACTCGCTGGACCCGGTAACGCGGACCGTGATGCGCGACCGGGTCACCGACTTGTGGAGTCAGGCCGAGGCACTTCGCCTAACGAACTGGCGGGCCCGGGAGACCTCTAAGTCCGGCAACCCTGGCCCCGAGGGGTCGGTCACCAAGATGATGTCGGCTGAGATGAACCAGCGGATCTACGAGACCTGCATGGACCTCCTGGGTGCCGACGGAATGGTTTACGAGGCCGGATACGAACGCAAGCGGCCTACCGGCCTCCGGGGGCCGGGCATCCATCCCAGGTACGCATTTCTCCGGTCTCGGGCCAACACCATCGAGGGTGGAACGTCCGAGGTCATGCGAAACATCCTGGGCGAACGGATCTTGGGCCTGCCCGGCGACGTGCGGGTCGACAAGGAGATCGCCTGGGCTGACGTGCCCCGCAACTGACCAGTCGAGTATTTTGAAAGACCGTTCACCGATGCGTTTGTTGACAGCACCGCAGCTCCGTGGAGAAGGACCCCAACGCTGAGTACCACCAGCCGGCAGGCTGAAACTGCCAGCCCCGCCGAGGGCCGCTTCGATCCCGACGCTATGCGGGACCGCTACCGCGTCGAGCGGGACAAACGGCTGCGCGCCGACGGAAACGACCAGTACATAGAGGTCGTCGGAGAGTTCGCCCACTACACCGACGACCCGTACGTCGAATCTCCCATCGACCGGCCGCCGCTCACCGACGAGGTCGACGTGATCGTCGTCGGAGGCGGCTTCGGTGGCCTCCAGATGGGAGCCCGCCTCCGCGAAGCCGGCGTGGAAGACCTGCGGATCATCGAAAAAGGCGGCGATTTCGGCGGCACTTGGTACTGGAACCGGTACCCGGGAGCCCAGTGCGACATCGAGTCCTACATCTACCTGCCGCTCCTCGAAGAAGTCGGCTACATCCCCCAGGAGAAATACTCGTACGCCCGGGAGATCCTCGACTACAGCCGGCGGCTCGGCGAGCACTACCGGCTCTACGACGGGGTGATGTTCCAAACGGAAGTCACCGG
>DPMC01000227.1:6159-7443 GCA_003541675.1 Acidimicrobiaceae bacterium
GCCGCCCGGTGGATCGTCGCCACCAACCGGGGCGACGCTCTGCGAGCCCGGTTCGTGGCCATGGCCAACGGGCCCTTCAACCGGCCGAAACTCCCCGGCATCCCCGGCATCAGCGACTTCCAAGGCCACGCGTTCCACACCAGCCGATGGGACTACGACTACACCGGCGGCGGGCCCGGCGGGGACCTTGACCGGTTGGGCGACAAGCGGGTCGCGGTGATCGGCACCGGTGCCAGCGCCATCCAATGCGTGCCGTTTCTCGGTGAGACAGCCCAGCACCTCTACGTGTTCCAACGCACCCCCTCGTCGGTGGATGTGCGAGGCAACAAACCCACCGACTCCCAATGGGTCGCCGGTCTTCAACCCGGATGGCAGAAACAGCGAATGGAGAACTTCAACGGCCTCGTCTCCGGCGTGCCCCAAACCGAAGACCTGGTCGACGACGGGTGGACCGATCTGATCGGCATGATGATCCGCCGCTTCCGCGACGCCCAAGCCGACGGCAGCGCCGACATTGCCGAGATCCTCGAGATGGCCAACTTCGACAAGATGAACGAAATCCGATCCCGGGTCGACGGCCTCGTCGACTCCCCGGAAATCGCTGAGAAACTCAAGCCCTACTACCGGATGTTCTGCAAACGCCCCACGTTCAACGACGAGTACTTGCCGGCGTTCAACCGACCCAACGTGGAACTCGTCGACACCGCCGGGAAAGGCGTCGACCGGATCACCGAACACGGCCTGGTGGTCGACGGAGTCGAATACGAAGTCGACTGCATCATCTTCGCCACCGGCTTCGAAGTGGGAACCTCCTACGCCCGCCGGGCCGGCTACGAAATCATCGGAAGCCGCGGCCAGACCCTGTCCGAAAAATGGGCCACCGGCATGTCGACACTGCACGGCATGCAGAGCCGCGGGTTCCCGAACTGCTTCTTCATGCAGATCAGCCAAGCCGCGTTCACCGCGAACTTCCCGCACCTCCTCGACGAACTCACCACCCACCTGGCCCACATCATCGGCCACGCCCTCCAACAGGGAGCGGCCACCGTCGAAGTGTCCGAACAAGGCGAAGAAGCATGGGTAGCCACCATCGTCGAAAAAGGCCTCGGCGCCATGGGAACGCTCGGCGGCGCGGACTGCACCCCCGGCTACTACAACAACGAAGGGCAAGCCCGCGAACCAAGCGCCATCCAGGCCGCGCCCTACGGGGGCGGATCCATCGAGTTCTTCCAACTCCTCGAAGGGTGGCGGGCCGACGGGAACTTCGACGGGTTGGAGTTCACC
>DPMC01000189.1 GCA_003541675.1 Acidimicrobiaceae bacterium
GGAGTGGCCCTCGCACACCGCGGACGATGGGACAGTGCTGGAGGAAGGGATGGTTCTAACCCTCGAACCAGGTCTCACATGGGCGCCCGGTCGGATGATGGTCCACGAAGAGAACCTGGTCCTTCGGGCCGACGGACCCGAGATGTTGTCCCGTCGGGCACCGGCCGAGTTGCCGATCATCTAATGAGGGGAGCTTCGGCCCCTGACGTACCGGTAGTCGACCTAGTTGACGGATCCGGCGTGGCAGACGCACTATCGACGGTCGGATTTGTGGCTGTACGCGAACACGGGGTGCCACAAGCCTGCCTGTTGGGAATGCGCGAACTCCTGGTCGACCTGTTCGCAGTGGACGAGGCCACCAAGGCTCAGCAGGCCATCACCCGGGAGAATTACCGGGGCTTCATCCCGCTGCGCTTCTTCACCCCGAACCGAGATTCGGGCGCCGGAGATGGCACTGATCCAGCCGACGCCTTTGAGGGCTACAAGCTTCACTGGGAGTGCCCGCCGGGACACCCGGTCAGCGACGAGTGCGATCTTTACGGACCGAACCGATGGCCTGACCATCCGACGAGAATGCCGAAAGTGGTGGCGTCCTGGTGGGCTGCGATGGAAGGCCTCGTAGACCGGCTCCTGGATGTGCTGGCCGACGAGATGGGCCTGGATCGATCCGTGCTGGCCGAGGCCATGGAGACGCCACTGACCAACACGACACTGCTCCACTACCCGGCCCGGCGCCCCGACGATCTGGCGCCTGGGTTCCATCCCCACAAGGACATCACCGTGGTCACCGTGCTTGATCCCAATCCGGTAGGAGGCCTCGAGGTGCGGACCCGTGACGGTCGATGGGTTGAAGCCGGGTGCCCTGAGGGGGCACTCCTGGTCAACGTAGGGGACGTATTGGAGGTCTGGTCAGGTGGCCGCCTGATTTCCACACCTCACCGGGTGGAGATCTCCGGTGGGGCCGAGCGTTACAGCGCCCCGTTCTTCGCGGTGCCAAACCACCGGGTGGTGGCCGAGCCAATGATCGAGCCAGTGGATGGCTTTGAGACCCGATCGATTCCAATGGGCTACGTACAGGCGGAGGTGTGGCGCACCAACTGGCCCGACGAGGAGGCTGCTGACACTCATAGCCACCTAGGCGGCGTCGACTAACCGGGCGGAACCCTAGGGGTTGGCCTGGAGGAAGTCCTTGACCTGGGCCACCAGGGCGTTGGGGGCGTCCTCCTGGCAGTAGTGGCCCACGCCTGGTAACTCGACTACCGGAGCGTCGGGCCACAACGCCCGAAAGTCGGCAATCGCCCGGTCGGGTGGGATTGCCCCGTCCTCCATGCCTTCGAGCAGGATCGCCGGTTTGGACACCAGGTCTGGCACTCCTCCAGCCCCTGCGATGACGTATTCGGCAATCCGGCCCAAATAGGCATCCAGGGGGAACTCCAGCCCGCCAATGGCAGACGCCCGGTCAGGGAAGGGGTCCGAATAGGCCCGGATCCAAGTGTCGTCCACAGCAGCCGAGTTTGTGAACCCCGTGATCTTCATGACCGACAGCACTGTCGAACCTAGGTTCAACAGAACGTCGGCGGTTCGGCCCGATTCCAAACCACCGCCGATCCAATTGAACCAACGCGACTGGGACATCGGGGTCGCGTCTCCATCGCCAACCCGCCCGTAGCCAGCTAGCGAATTTGCGTACACCATCCGCTTGACCCGCTCGGGGTGGCGCACCGTGAATGCGGTGGCGATTGGACCACCCCAGTCCTGGCCGAAGAACGTGATGCCTGTCAGGTCGAGGTGCTCCACCAGTGCGACCAGGTTCTCGGTATGGGCCTGGAGCGTGTAGTCGCGGCCCTGTGGGGTTTCGGACTTGCCGAAGCCCATGTGGTCGGGGACGACTACCCGGTAGTGCTCCGATAGTGGACCGATCATGTGTCGGTACAGGTAGCCCCAGGTCGGCTCACCGTGAAGCAGCACGATCGGCTCGGCGTCCCGCGGGCCCTCGTCCACGTAGTGCTGGACAAACCCGTGGCCGTCGAACGTGTGCGGATCGAACGGGAACGTCCCGTCGTAGGTCTCGTCGAGGGGAACCATCGGGCCTCCTGTGTCTGGTTGAGAACGGTGCAGAACGGTAGAGAGGGGGAGACGGACCATGTTGGCATGTGGTCCGCTCGGGTAGGACACTTAGCGACCCCGGCGAGATTCCGATCGGGTTGTCGAGGTTCGCCACCAGGTGGCATGAACCTGAAACAGCGTTGAGAAGCGACTATTTGAGCCCCTGTCAGCGGAGTTTCTGCAAGGCTGCGTAATGCCCAATACGGAGTTCACCCAGGTCGACGCCTTCACCGACGAACCATTCAGGGGAAACCCGGCTGCCGTAGTGGTCCTTGATGACCCGGCTGACGAAGGTTGGATGCAGTCCGTGGCGCTCGAGATGAATCTCTCGGAGACAGCCTTTTGTCACCCGGTGGATGACCAAGGGGTGGTCAACTCGGGGGAGTGGTCCCTGCGTTGGTTCACCCCGACCGCAGAAGTCGACCTGTGTGGCCACGCCACCCTGGCCACCGCTCACACGCTGCTGACCGAGCATGGGGCGACCGGTGAGATCGGCTTTCACACCCGGTCGGGGCGTCTGACGGCCGTAGCTACCGGCCCTGCTGGAGCTGGCATCCGGCTCGACTTCCCGGTCGACCGGATAACGGACCTTGTGGTGGACGACGACATGTCCTATGCCATCGGTTGTCCGGTGGTAGCTGCCGCAATGGGTTCAACCGACCTGTTGTTGGAGGTTGCGTCAGCCGCTGACGTTCGAAACTGTGCCCCGGACCAGAGGCTGGTGGCGGCCCTTGCAGAGCGTTCCGTGATAGTCACCGCTGCCTGCGACGACCGCGACGACATAGGGATCGTGTCTCGTGTATTTGGACCCAACGTGGGGATCGCCGAGGATCCGGTAACCGGGTCAGCCCACACCACCCTGGCCGCCTGGTGGGCGCCTCGACTCGGCGACATGTTCCGGGCTGAGCAGGCATCGGCCCGTGGTGGCGAGCTGGACGTTGAACTACTCGACGACCGTGTACACCTGACCGGTCGTGCCGTGACCGTGGCCCGTGGAACACTCTTTTCGTGAGGGAAGCAGCATGAGCGACCGCACCACTCTCCAACGGAAGCCGGAACGGGCGGTCGACGACCGTGACGTCATCCACGCCGTACTGGACGAGGGGCTCATGGCCCACGTCGGCCTCGTTGTCGGGGAAGGAGATGTCGCCCATCCGGTGGTCATCCCCATGCTGTACGCCCGCGACGGTGACGTTCTTTACCTACACGGTTCGCCGGCCAGCCGTCTACTGCGTACGGCCAAGGCCGGCGTCGAGATCTGCGTGACAGTGACCCTGCTCGATGCTCTCGTATTGGCCCGCTCTGGTCTTCACCACTCCATGAACTACCGCTCAGTAGTCGTGATGGGGACGGCAACGGAGATCACCGATCGTGAGACCAAGGTGGCCGCTCTCGACCGACTCGTGGAGCACACCATCCCCGGGCGAAGCACCCAGATCAGGCCGGCACACGACATTGAGGTGAAAGGCACCACAGTGCTCGTCCTGCCGCTGGACGAGTGCTCCATGAAGGCCCGGGCCAACGGGCCGGTCGACGACCTTGAGGACCTTGACGAGCCGTCGTGGGCGGGGCTCATCCCGATCGGGGTGGCCGTCGGTGAACCGGAGCCCGACGAGGGGTCGAGCGGCGACCCGGTGCCCGGCCACGTGGCCTTCTGGTCCCGTGGTCCCGGTCAGGTCAACGGTCGGGCCGGCTGATCGTGCCCCGCGGCGCCGCCTTCGTCAGCGGTGGTTCCCTCGTCGGAGCTGTCGACCAGGGCACCACCAGTACCCGCTTCATGGTCTTCGACGAGACGGGCTCAGTCGTGGCGTCAGCACAGAGGCCCCACGCCCAGCACTTTCCCCAGCCCGGCTGGGTGGAGCACGACGCTGCCGAGATTCTGACCAATACATGGGCGGTAATCGACGAGGCATTGTCATCTGCCGGTCTGTCGGTAGGTGATCTGGCGGCCGTCGGGATCACCAACCAGCGCGAAACCCTCGTGGCCTGGGACCCGGCCACCGGCGAGCCATTGAACCACGCCATCGTTTGGCAGGACACACGGACCAATGGCATTGTCAACCACCTGGCCAACGGCGATCTGGACCGATTCCGGGCTGTCACCGGCCTGCCACTGGCGACCTACTTCAGCGGCCCCAAGGCCACATGGCTCCTCGAGCACGTGGATGGATTGCGGGCCCGTGGCGAGACCGGCCAGGCGGTATTCGGCACCATCGATTCGTGGCTGCTCTGGAACCTGACCGGCGGCCCCGACGGTGGACGTCACGCCACCGACGTCACCAACGCGTCGCGCACCCTCATGATGGACCTAGGCACACTTGCCTGGGACCCAGACCTTGTGGCGGCCATGGGTGTGCCGATGTCGATGCTTCCCGAGATCGTGCCGTCCATCGGTCACCTGGGCACCGGCGTCGGCCCACTAGAAGGCGTTCCGATCTCGAGCATTCTCGGAGACCAGCAGGCCGCCCTGTTCGGACAGGGCTGTCATTCACCCGGTAGGGCCAAGAACACCTACGGCACCGGTTGCTTCCTCCTGATGCACACCGGTGGCGACGCCGTGGCGTCCACTCACGGCCTGCTGACCACTGTGGCCTCCCAGATCGCCGGCGAGTCCCCCATGTTCGCGTTGGAGGGATCGGTGGCCATGGCCGGCGCCACAATCCAGTGGCTACGAGACGAACTGGGCGTCATCGACGATGCGTCCGAGGTGGAGGCCCTGGCCCGGAGCGTCGACGACAACGGCGACGTCTACCTCGTGCCCGCCTTCTCCGGCCTGTTCGCCCCCCACTGGCGGTCGGACGCACGGGGAGCGGTGGTAGGCCTCACCCAGTTCTCCAACCGCGGGCACCTGGCCCGCGCCGCGTTGGAGGCCACCGCCTTCCAGACCCATGAACTCCTGGCCGCCATGCGGGCCGACGCGATAATCGGCGACAGGGGTGTTGACCTGACCGAACTACGGGTCGACGGGGGGATGGTCGGCAACGACCTGCTGATGCAGTTCCAGGCCGACTTGCTGGACGTCGACGTGGTGCGCCCTGTGGTGGCCGAGACCACGGCGTTGGGCGCCGCCTACGCAGCGGGCCTCGCCGTGGGCGTGTGGAGCGACCTGACCGACGTCCAGGCCAACTGGCAGGAAGGCGACCGCTGGCACCCCGACATGGGCTCCGACGAGCGTTCCCGCCTCACCGGCCGCTGGGGCGAGGCCGTCCGACGTACCCTCGACTGGGTGTAGCGCCGCCCGTGCCTGAGAACGAGACGTCCGAACACCCGCCAACTGCTCAGTCCTCCACCACCTACCTCGGCGTGGCCAACAGCGAGTATGAGCCGCCGGTTCCCATCGAGGTCCCAGCCGTCTTCGCCTGGCCGCCACGACCGGCGGCCGCCCTAGCCTGGATGGCCCGCCTGATCCTCTACCCGTGGGTGGTCCTGTACCTCGTCCTGTCGGTCGTGATCTGGCGCTGGCTACTACCCAGCGAGGCCACAATGGCCAGCCTCCAGCCGGGGTGGATCGCCGGAATCTGGTTCCGAAACCTTGTACTGGTCGGGGTCATCGTCGGCGGTCTCCACTGGTGGCTGTACGTCCGGCGCGCCCAGGGTGACGACTTCAAGTTCAACTCACGGTGGCCGACCACGGGAGCAAAGTTCACCTTCGGCAGCCAGACCAGCGACAATGCCTTCTGGACTATGACCAGCGGGGTGGCCTTCCTTTCGGCCTACGAGGTGTCGACCCACTGGGCTTACGCCAGCGGTCTGGTCGGCCGTCCAACCTGGGCATCCAACCCGGTCGTGGTGCTTCTTATGGCCACCTTGGGTGTGGTGTTCGTGTCCACGACCCACTTCTGGATCAATCATCGGCTCATCCACTGCGTGCCCCTGTACCGGCGGGTCCACGCGCTCCACCACCGCAACCCGAACCCCACGCCGTGGACGGGCATCTCCATGCATCCCTTCGAGCACCTCGTCTACTTCTCTGGGTTCCTGGTGTTCTGGGTACTCCCCGTCCACCCACTGGTCATCCTGATGTTCGTCATGTACGACGGCCCGGGCCCCGCTCCGAGTCATTCCGGCTTTGCTCGGGTGCGCATCGGCCGTTGGGAGGTTCCAACGGGCGACCTCTTCCACCAACTCCACCACCGGTACTTCGAGGTCAACTACGGCAACACCCAGATGCCGATCGACAAGTGGACTGGCACCTGGCACGACGGGACCAGGGTCACCCACGAGCGGCTCAAGGGGCGAAGGCGCGCCGACCAGGAGACGTGACCCGGTGACGGTTCCCCGTTAGAAATGGGCCACGCTCCACAAATGAATGTGCCAACTCCCTCCCAGGCAGAACAAGTCATCGCCAGAAGCACCAGCGAGTCGACGCCGTGGTGGCCTGAGCCGGTCCTCCCTACGGCGGACACGCCCAACGTGGTGGTGGTGCTCCTCGACGACACAGGATTCGCCCACCTCAGTTGCTACGGGGGCCTAGTCGATACCCCCAACTACGACCGACTGGCCGATCGGGGCCTGCGGTATACGAACTTCCACACCACGGCGCTGTGCTCACCCACCAGGGCCTGCCTACTGACCGGCCGAAACCATCACTCGGTGGGGATGCGTGGCCTGTCCAACTTCGACACCGGGTTCCCGAACATGAGGGGCCGCATCGCTCGATCGGCCGGAACAATGGCCGAGATGCTCCGCGAGGACGGCTTCGCTACGTGGGCCGTCGGCAAGTGGCATCTCACCCCGATGCGTGAGGCCTCAGCGGTCGGACCGTTTGGCGACTGGCCGCTCCAGCGAGGCTTCGACCGCTACTACGGCTTCATGCAGGGCGAGACCGACCAGTTCCACCCCGAGCTCTACGAGGACAACCGTCTCGTTGACCAGCCCCGCACGCCTGAGGAGGGATACCACGTCACCGAAGATCTGGTGGACCACGCTGTCGACCTGATACGGACCCAGCACTCGATGGTGCCCGAGCGCCCCTTTTTCCTCTATCTGGCCTTTGGGGCCACCCACGCCCCTCATCAGGCGCCCAACGACTACCTCGAAAAGTGGCGGGGCCGATTCGACGATGGCTGGGACGTGGCCCGCCAACAGGTCTACGAACGCCAACTCGCCATGGGCGTCATCCCGTCCGGAACTGACCTGGCCCCCCGCAACCCGGGCGTCGAGGCGTGGGACGACCTATCGGACGACGAGAAGGCCGTGGCCTGTCGGCTCCAGGAGGCGTTCGCCGCCATGCTGGACCACACCGACGCCCAGTTGGGACGCCTGCTCGACGAGATGGATGCCCTTGGCATCAGCGACGACACCGTGGTGGTGGCCCTCAGCGACAACGGGGCATCCCAGGAGGGCCGCCAGTTCGGCGTACTCGACTCCTTCCGCCACTTCAATGACTCTCCCCAACCGTTGGACGAGTCCATGGCTCGTCTCGACGACATCGGTACCCGGACCAGTAGCACGAACTATCCCTGGGGCTGGGCCCAGGTCGGCAATGCCCCCGGCAAGCGCTACAAGCAAAACACCCACTCGGGTGGCATCCGTGACCCGCTCATTATCTCGTGGCCCACAGGCATCGACCCATTGACCAACGGGCAGATTCGCACCCAGTTTCACCACGTCATCGACCTGGCGCCCACCCTGCTGGACCTGGTCGGCGTGACGGCCCCCGATGAGATCGCCGGCGTGGCCCAGCAGCCCATCGAAGGGACCAGCCTCGCCTACACATTCGAACCGACCGCCGATGATGCGCTGGTGGTGCCGACCCGCAAGGAGCGGCAGTACTTCGAGATGTTCGGCCACCGAGCCATCTGGGTCGACGGCTGGAAAGCAGTGGCGTTCCATCCACCGGACACGTCGCTCGACGACGACGTGTGGGAGCTGTACCACCTCGACGAGGATTTCTCAGAGTGCAACGATCTGGCCGCCGAACAGCCTGAACGCCTTTCTGCCATGGTTGACATCTTCTGGGAGGAGGCCGACCGGTACCAGGTGCTACCTATTCCGGACCAGTCCTCCGCTCAGTTCTTCAGCGGGCATGTCACGGCCGGCACGCCTCGGGCCCGCGATACCTTCGTCTACCTGCCGCCCACCCAGCGGGTCCCCATGGATTCGGCCCCGGCCCTCGGGTCCCGGAACTGGACGATGCGCTTCGAGGTGGACCGGCCGATGGGCGATGAGGCTGGCGCGTTATTGGGCTTCGGTACCGTCAACAACGGGTTAGTCGTCCATGTCGACGACGACGGACACTTCATCTATGACCACAACGCCTACAGCACCCACACCGTGGTGCGCTCGCCTGAGCCGCTTCCAGCCGGGGCCGTCGTTTTGGAAGTCCACCAGGAACGAGTTAGACGCGGGCCGGCACGGGCCCGTCTGCTGATCAACGGAGAGCAGGTGGCCGAGGCGATCATCCCGCTGGTGCCCGTCATGATCTCGTCCATAGGGATGGACATCGGACGCAATCCCACCGGGGTGGGCGGCAGCTACGAGGCACCCTTTGCCGGCCGCTTGCACCGGGTCGAGGTGGCCACCACGCGGGCGTTCCGACACGACGAGGAGGCAGCCATGGAACTAGCCGCCGCAGCGGGGATGCAGTGACCTGCTGATGGCCAGCGACGGAGACCTCACCAACCAGACCGTCGAGTTGCTGCAGGCCCTTATACGCAACCAGTGCGTCAACGACGGAACGGCCGAATCGGGCCACGAGGTTCGCAATGCCGATCTGCTGGCCACCTACCTGGAGGGCACAGGTCTGGACCTGCAGCGTTACGAACCCACGCCCGGCCGTACCTCGCTAGTGGCCCGCATAGAAGGGTCCGACCCCGACGCCCCGGCGTTGTGCCTGATGGGCCACACCGACGTCGTGCCGGTGAGCCTCGACGGCTGGTCGCGCGACCCGTTCGCCGGTGAGCTGGTGGACGGCGAGGTGTGGGGGAGGGGTGCCGTCGACATGCTCAACCTCGTGGCCTCCCAGGCGGTGGTGTTCCGCACGTTGGCCGATCGTGGATTCCGACCTCGGGGGGACCTGGTGTTCTTCGCGGTGGCCGACGAGGAATCGGGCAGCACACACGGGGCCCGTTGGATGGCCGACCACGAGTGGGACGCCATCGCAGCGGACTACGTGCTGACCGAGAACGGTGGGCTCCACACCGGGAGCGAGGATTCACCAGCCATCGGCGTGAACGTGGCCGAGAAGGGGGTGGCGTGGCGCCGCCTGACCGTACGTGGCACGCCCGGCCACGGATCGACGCCCTACCGCTCCGACAACGCCCTCCTGAAGGCCGCAGCCGTGATACAACGCTTGGCCGACTACTCACCTGATCCCCGATTCCATGAACTCTGGCGAGCTCAGGTCCAAGCCATGGACCTCGCCGACGATGTCCGGGACCAGATGCTCGACGAGGACCGTATTGACGACTACCTAGCCGAACTTCCGCGGACACCTTCGGTGAACGGCATGGCAGGGCATCTCCACGCCTGTACCCACACCACATTCTCGCCAAACGTGGGTCACGGGCCAGGCAAGACCAACACCATCCCAGACCGGGTGACCCTCGACATCGACATCCGGACGATGCCTGGTGACTCCACCGAAGAGGTGGCCACCCATCTCCGGGAGGCACTCGGCGACCTGTCCGACGAGGTCGAGACCGAGATCGTCATGGACGACCCCGCGTCGGCCAGCCGCATTGACACCCCCCTGTGGGATTCGCTGGAACGGGCGATCACGAAGCCGTTCCCGACTGCCCGCCTTAACCCCCAGTTCATCGTGGGCTTCACCGACTCACGGATTTACCGCGAAAAGGGATCAGTGTCCTACGGCGCCGGCCTCATGAGTCCGGCGGTGGACGCCGGCGATTTCTCCCGGCGGTTCCATGGGCACGATGAACGCATCGACATTGAGTCGCTGCGACTCACTACCGGCATGTACTTCGACGTCTGCGAAGACTTCCTCAGATGAGCGGGGAGCGGAAAGAACACATGGAGGACACTTGGGACGGTGACTTCGACCGGGAGACGGCCGTCGAGCCGACCGGCGACGACCGGTTCGAGGTGCAGGTCAGCAGTAGTTGGAACATTGGTGACAATCCGAACGGCGGATACCTGACGGCCATTGCCTTGCAAGCCATCCGGCAACTCGGCGACCCTCTCGCAGGTCATGTAGATCCGCTTTCTGTCACCACCCACTATCTGCGACCCGGCTCTGGGGGAATTATCGGCGAGGTGAAGACTGGGCTGATCCGAGCTGGGCGGACAGTGACCACCGGTCGAGCCACCCTCATTCAGGACGGCAAACCTCGCATCGAAGTCATGGCATCCATGGGTGACCTTTCGGGCGGATCGGGACACGACCACGAGATGGCCATAGCGCCCCCCACCGATATGCCGCCACCCGACCAGTGTGTGGAACGCGATGGCCTAGAACAGGGTGTGAAGCTTTTCATCGCCCGACGGATAGACCTGCGGATCCACCCCGACACGGCAGCCGCCGGAGCGTCGGACAACGCTGAGACGCTCGGATGGATTCGGTTCGCCGACGGTCGTGAACCCGACACGCTCGGCCTCACCCTGTTCGCTGATGCCTTCGCCCCGTCGATCTTCACCAGACTCGGCCGAGTGGGATGGGTGCCCACCATCGAACTGACGGCGCACGTTCGCCGTCGCCCAGCGCCCGGCTGGGTTCAGGGCCGGTTCGTCACGGAGGACCTACATGACGGCCGGATGATTGAAGACGGCTGGCTCTGGGACTCCACCGGCGCCCTGGTGGCCCGGTCCCGACAGTTGGCCATGTTGCTCCCCGACGCCGACACCGGTTCCTGAACCTCGGACCTGTTGGTTCCGTCAGGAACCGGTCCACTCCGGAGAACGCTTATCGGCAAACGCTTTGGGCCCCTCCTTGGCGTCGTCCGAACCCCAAACCACCCTCATATGGGGCTGCTGGATAGCCCGCAGCTCGTCTTCGGTCGCCCCCTGAGTGGCACGAACGATGGCCTTGGAGGCCGCCACGGCCAGGGGAGCGTTACGTGCGATGCGTTCGGCCAACTCGATGGCCGCGTCGAGTGCCCCGCCCTTAGGAGTGACCATTGAGACGAGTCCGGCATCGGCCGCTTCCTCGGCAGTGATCGGGTCACCGGTGAGGGCCATCTCCATGGCCCGGCCGTAACCCACTCGACCAGGCAGGCGGAATAGACCGGCTCCGGCGGCGAACAGGCCGACCTTCACCTCTGGGATGCCCAGCCTGGCACCCTCGGCGGCCACCAGAAGGTCGCATGACAACGCCAACTCAAGGCCACCGGCCATGGCGAAACCCTCGATGGCGGCGATGAGGGGCTTAGCCGCTCCGTTGCTGACGAACTCGAGCATCGGGCCAATGTCCTCGCCGCGGGAGAATGCCTTGAGGTCCATGCCCGAACAGAACCCCTTCCCGGCACCGGTGAGGACCCCGGCTGTGAACCCGGGGTCGGCGTTCAACTCTTGTACGGCGCTCAATAGGCCGTGGGACAGGTCTCCGTTGATGGCGTTCATGGCTTCGGGGCGGTTGAGGGTGATGATCATCACCCGCTCCCGTCGTTCGACCAGAACTGCCGGCTGGACCGCTTCATCGCTCATCGTGGTGATCCGTTCCTACTTGGGGGGCATCCTGATGCCGCCGTCTACCCGGATGACCTCAGCATTCATGTACGGGTTGGTGATGAGCTCGAGGACCATGAAGGCCAACTCCTCGCCTGATCCCAGACGCTTAGGGAATAGCACCGACTCGCCGAGGTGCGCTTTGAAGGCCTCACTTTGTTCACCCTCGCCGTAGATCGGGGTGTCGATGAGACCCGGGGCAATGGTGTTGACCCGCACCCCAACAGCAGCCAGGTCCCGGGCGATCGGAAGAGTCATGCCGACGATGCCGCCCTTGGAAGCCGAGTAGGCAGCCTGACCGATCTGCCCATCGAAAGCGGCCACCGATGCCATATTGACAATGGCCCCCCGTTGACCATCGGCTAGAGGATCAGTCTTGGCCATTGCACCGGCGGCCCTGCTGAGCACGTTGAACGAGCCAATCAGGTTCACCCGGACCACGAACTCGAAGTGCTTTAGTTCCATGGGTTCGTTGTCGCGGTTGATGGTGCGGCCCGGATGGCCAAGACCCGCCGAGTTGACCAGTGCCCGCAACGGGCCCATCTCGGCAGCGGCGGACACCGCGGTGTCGACATCCTCGACGCTCGTCACGTCGCACTTAACGAAGAGGCCGCCCACCTCGGAGGCAACAACCTGGCCAAGCTCCTCGTTGAGGTCAGCAATGACGACTCTGCTGCCAGCGTCGGCCAGTTGACGGGCACTGGCTTCGCCGATCCCGGACGCCCCGCCGGTTACCAACGACGAACTACCGGTCAGATCAATTCTGGACATGGAGAACTCCTGCTTCTGGGAAGGATTGGGAAAGACGGGGACGGAACGTGACGAGGATGAAGGCCGGGGCCCCGACTCAGCCGTTGGGTAACAGCACGGTACGGGCCTCGGCGCCGGCCTTGAGTCCATCGAACGCGCCTTGTAGGCCATCGAGGCCAGCCGTGTGGGACACCAGCTCGTCGAGTTTGAAGCGCCCCTTGAGGTACAGGTCGGCAATCAGGCGGAAGTCCCGACGAGGTTTGCCCCCGCCGGCCCGGATCCCCATGAGGTTCTTGTTCTGGTGGAGGGCCTGGAACGGATAGGTCACGGTGGCGGTCAGATCGGGTACGCCCACAGCGCAGACATTCCCGCCGGCCTTGGCCATCGAGATGCAGTCCGCCAGCAAGTTGGTGTTACCCACCACCTCAAAGGCGTGGTCGACGCCGCCACCGCTGAGCTGCTGAACGGCGGCCACCGAGTCGAAGTCGTCCCCGTCCACGAGAACAAAGTCGGTGGCCCCGAAATCCAGTGCCATGCGTTCCTTGGAAGCCACGCGGTCCATAGCGATGATCTGGGAGGCACCGCTGAGGTGCGCGGCCTGGATCACGTTTAGGCCAACTCCGCCAGCGCCAATGATCACACAGGTATCGCCGATACCGACCTTGGCCCGGTTGAACACGGCACCCGCACCTGTCATGACGCCGCATCCGATGAGGGCCGCAGACGCCATCGGTACCTCGGTCGGAATGGGCACGGCCTGGTTCTCGTGAACGATCGTCTCCTGGGCGAAGGCGCCCAGGTTGGCGAACCCCCAGAGGGCCTGATCGCCCTCGGTGTGGGTGTGGCGCAGGCCACCGAACCCACAGTTCCCAGGGTCGCCGCCCTCACACGTCGGGCAGTGGCCGCAGTTCCCGAAGGTGGAGAGAACGACGTGATCGCCGACGGCGCAATAGGTGACAGCCGAGCCGATCTCGGCCACGACGCCGGCGGCTTCGTGGCCGGGTACCAGCGGGGTGGGCATGTAGTACTTGCCATGGACGCAGCTCAGGTCACTGCCGCACACGCCGGCCGCCATGATCTCGACACGTACCTCTCGGGATCCGAGAGCTGCTGCGTGCTCGAGGTCGTTGGAGAGACGGACGTGCTCTTCTCCGTCGCCCTCCTGGATTAGTCCCTGCATGATCTGTGCTCCGTTCGGACCCGTGATCGGTCGTCGACATCATCCCGCCCAGTCGACCCGAGGGCCAACGCGTGGTCTGTCGGGCAGTAAGAGGAGATGGGCAAGATGGTGAACGAATCGCCACAATCGTGAGGCGACGTCGGCCTGCTGTGATCCAGATCTCTGGTCAACACCAGTTCAGGTGTCGAGTGATCCCCAGAACTCCACGAGTAGGTCAGCGGCGGCGGCGGGTTGTTCAGACATCCACCAGTGGCCTGCACCGTCCAGGGGGGCATGTCGTGCCCCAAGCTGGTCGGCCATCTGGGCGGCCCGACCCGCTGGCCCCACGTAGGGGTCCTCGGATGGATCGAGAGCCAGCCCTGGAGGTAGGTCAATGGCGGCCAGTTCCCGGCCCAGATTGCCGACGACGGGCTGAGCGCCCGAGCGGTACAGGGGCAGAATGCAGTCGGCCATGGTGTCAAGTGCGTCGGCGACGTCAGTCGCCGCGTGTTCGTTCATGCCGCTGGTCATCATCATGGTGATTCGCTCGTCCCGGGAGGCGGCACGCATCCCCTGGATCACCTCCTCGCCGACCTCGGGGGTCTGCCATAGCTGTGCCATGTCGTGCCAGACGTAGTCGGGATGGATGAGGCCCAGACAGTCGCACGCCCAGGACCGGACGAGGTCGGAGCGCTCCGCCAAGAGGCCGAACACGTGCCCAGCGCCCCAGTCGTGGCCCACGATGTCAACCGGCCCTTCGGCTGCCAGGACCTCAACTTCGGTGATTAGCCAGTCGCGGTACTCCTCGCGGGTGGCCCCCCAACCGTCGGGAAGCGGCGCGCCGAATCCCGGTGGCGAAAGCAGGACAAGGTCGCGCGCGTTTCCTCCGACCGGTGGGCGGTCGGCCAGTTCGCCGACCAGGTCGGACCAGATGGCATCGGTCTCGGGATTGCCGTGCACGAAGACGGTGGTCATGGGGATGGGTTCACTTCCGTTTATGGGGCTTGGGTCTGTCGCGGGAATAGTTCAGCCGCGTTCGGGGAGGTCGTATTCGGCCATGTAGTACGGGGCGTCCTCGTCGAACACGGTCAGGGCTACCGGGTCTGCCACTACGCCCACCGGACGCACATCAGAACCGACCATGTCGGAGGCGTCGTCACCCAACTCCAGCCGGGCAGCCTCTATGACGTCCAGCAGGCGTGTCACCACGTCAGGATGCTCGTCGACCACGTCAGCCCGTTCACCGACATCGGCGTTCAGGTCGTACAGGCGGACCCGCTCGTCGTTCCATTTGCGGACGTGGAGCTTCCATCGACCGACGCGTACAGCCTCGATGTTGCCGCCCAGAATAAAGAAGAATGGGCGTTCACAGGGTCCATCGCCGCCGGTCAGCAGCGGACCAAGGTTCTGTCCGTCCAACGTCCGGTCGCCGGGCACATCGACACCGCACCAGTTGGCGATGGTTGGGTAGAGGTCCATGGCGTTGGCGACATCGCTCACCACCTGACCGGCGGGAATCCGGCCTGGCCACCGCACAATGCAAGGCACCCGCTGGCCACCCTCCCACGTGGTGCCCTTGGATGCCCGGAGCGGGCCGTTGCTGCCGCCACCATCACGGGTCAATGCCCCGTTGTCGCTGGTGAACACCACGACGGTGTTGTCGTCCAGATCGAGATCTTGCAGCTCGCGCAGGATTACGTCGGTGGACCAGTCAATGCATCGCACCGCCGCTCCGTAGCGGCCGTTGCGTGACTCACGTACGAAGCGGGTCTGCACGTAGATGGGCAGGTGTACGTAGAGGTGGGCCAGATACAGAAAGAAGGGTCGATCCCTGTTGTTCCGGAGGAACTGGACGGCGTCGGTGACGTACCGCTCGGTCAACGCCGCCTGGTCGGGCTGCTCAGCAACCACGTCCTCGTCGAGCATGAGCGGCAGCGGCGGGCGCGGCTGAAACATCGGGGCGTCATCGGGCAACGGCGTACCGAGCGACTCCATGACCTTCCGGTAGGGCTGGCCCTCCTGAGGGAAGGCTTGACGCCCCATGTCGTTGCTGTACGGCAGGCCGAACCAGCCGTCAAAGCCGTGTCGCGTGGGCAGGAACTCGGGTTGGTCGCCACAGTGCCACTTGCCAATGATCCGGGTGGCGTAACCGCCGTCCTGGAGGAGGCGGGCAATCGTGATCTCATCGGGGTGCAGTCCCTGGGCCTGACCCGGGAAGAGCACCGGCGCATTGTCGATGCTGCGACCACCGAAGCCGACCCGTAAGGGGTAGCTGCCGGTGAGCATGGCAGCCCGTGACGGCGAACAGACCGGCGACGCCATGTAGAAGTCGGTGAAACGGACGCCCTCGTCAGCCATGCGGTCCAACGCCGGGGTGTCGTGCTGGGTTGACCCGTAGCACGACAGGTCGCCGTATCCGAGGTCGTCGCAATTGATGAGGATGACGTTTGGTCGTCGGATCATGGGGCTGCCTCCACGACGATCATCGTGGCCGGAACGGTTGCCTGCCGAATCGGCGACCCAGATCGCTAATTCGAATCGAGATCCGAATCGAAGACGGGGAGGCGCCACCACTACGGTCGACCCATGAGCGAAACAGGCAGTGCGAACCAGGGAACCAGCCAACGCGTGGAGATGGAGTGGGAGACCCCGTCACACGACGAGATCATCGAGATCTCCAAGGGGCACGTGGCCGGCCTCGAGATGACCGACGACGATGCCGTGTGGTGTGTGGCCGGTATGCACCACGTGCTGCTTCACACCATCGGACGGAAGACGGGAAAGGACCACAAAGTGGCACTGCCGTTCTGGCGCGACACCGACGGGCACCGGATCGTGGTCGGATCATTCGCCGGGGCCACGAAGGACCCATCGTGGGTGCTGAACCTCCGAGACCGTGATGCCAACCCCCGGGTGAAGGTCCGGGTCCAGAACGGGATGTTTTGGTCCGAGCACGAAGTTCTGGATGCGGGCGATGAGCGCGACGCCCTGTGGGCGTCGATGCTCGCCGACCGGGCGTGGTATGCCGACTACCAGGCCAAAACTGATCGGACGATTCCGCTCGTGCGCCTCGCCGAGACGGAAGCCATCACCGACTAATCCCAATCGCTCCGTCAGGCCAGGCGGCCAATGGACACCCGAAGAGGTGACTCGTCGGGCTCGGAGCCTTCTGGATCGAAGAACGGGCGCGTGCCCTGCACGGTGACTCGATGGCCGGATCGTTCGTAGGGCCAGTAGTCCCAGACGGCGAAATGCTGGACCCGCCGGTTATCCCACAGCAGTACGTCGCACGGCTGCCAGCGGTGCCGGATCTGGAACTCGGGCCTAGTGCAGTGCTCGTGAAGCTCGGCCAGCAGCTCGCCGCCCTCAGCGCTGTCCATGCCGTCGATCGCCACCGTGAACGACGGATTAACAAAGAGGCTGCGGCGGCCCGTCTCGGGATGGGTCCGGACCACCGGATGGACTGCTGAGGGCGTAGCGAGGGCCTCTTCACCGTCGCT
>DPMC01000073.1:0-202 GCA_003541675.1 Acidimicrobiaceae bacterium
CGTCGGGCGTCTGTTCGAAACCCTACGAGTACCACCCGGCCGGCAGCGGTGGTCAACAGAACCACCCCTACCAGGGCCACCGCTGCGGCAACCAACGCCAGGAGCGCCGTGAACAGGCTCATCTGATCGACCGACATACGTAGACGAACCTACCGGCGTACGTGAAGTCGATGTATCCCCGGAGCGCCAGCAACTCGACGGT
>DPMC01000073.1:615-4683 GCA_003541675.1 Acidimicrobiaceae bacterium
CGGGGGCACAAGAGCCGAACGTCCCTACCGGCGTAGCGGGGCCAGAGCACCATCAACCACGGCACCCGGGAACAGGACCGACCGCCACCGACAACGAGTCCGAACGTCCGTGCGTGGTAGGAAATTCCCCATGTCCCGACGTGCCGTGATCACCGGGTGGGGGAAATGCGTTCCTCCCGTGTCGCTCAGCAATGCCGACCTTGAGCAGCTCATGGACACCAACGACGAGTGGATCGTCGAACGCACCGGAATCCGCAACCGCCAGCTCTCCCACGTCGAGGTGACCGATATGGCCGAGCTGGCCGCCCGTCGGGCCCTGGCCTGTTCCGGTCTGGACGCCGACGAGGTCGACCTCGTCGTGGTGGCCACCTGCACCCCGGAGATCCTCTGCCCAAGCGTGGCCGCCATGGTCCAGGATCGGATCGGTGCCTCCAACTCCGCCGCCTTCGACCTGAACGCCGCCTGCTCGGGCTTCGTGTACGGCACGTCGGTGGTCGCCTCGATGATTGAATCGGGCTACGCCGACAAGGTGCTTCTGGTGGGCGCCGAGAAACTCCACTTCGCCATGGACTACCGGGACCGCGGAACGGCCATTCTGTTCGGTGACGGCGCAGGTGCCGCGGTGTTCGAGCCCTCCGAGGATGGGGCCGGGGTGCTGTCCGTCGATCTAGGGGCCGACGGCGGTAAAGGCGGCACCATGGTCATCAGGTCCATGGGATCGGCCGGAGAACCTCAGGCCACGAACGACCCAGAGAATTCCCGCCTCCACTTCGAGGGGCGGGCCGTGTTCAAGATCGCCGTGCAGGGCATCTCGGCGTCGGCGGCCCGCGTGCTCGAACGGGCCGGACTAACCGCCGACGACGTCGACTTGGTTGTCCCCCATCAGGCAAATGCCCGGATCATCGATTCGGCGACGCGGCGACTGGGCATCGAAGCGGGGCGAGTCTTCGTCAACATCGCCGACCTGGGCAACACGGCAGCGGCATCGATCCCCATGGCCCTCTCCGATGCGCTGGATGCGGGCCGCATCTCACCTGGCGACACCGTGGTACTGACGGCCTTCGGCGGCGGGGTCACCTGGGGGTCGATAGCCCTGACGTGGGGCGACCGCACCGAACCGGTGGGCGTACACGAGGGCGAATTGCCCCCAACCAACATGACGTCGATGGACCTGCTCAGGCAGAATCTGGACTTCTACGCCCCGCTCCACGCCAACGACCCACCCATCGGCTGACCCTTCCCTGCGCGGGAGCCGGCCCTTGTCCTGACACCGGCTCCGATCGGACGGGCGTCCGACAACGAGACCTCAGGGGATCTCGACGACCATGGCCCCCACATGGGACTTGGCGGTGAACGCCTCCTGGGCGGCATGGAAGTCGGCGAGCGGCCACGTAGCGGCCACCACCGGGTACACCTCTCCCCGCTGGATGTAGGCGACGAGCGCTTCGAACACCGACGGTTCGTACACGGTGCAACCGAACAACTCGAGATCGTTGAGGTACAGCGTCCGAAGGTCCAGGTCCACGATGGGTCCAGCGATGGCCCCGGCAGTCGTGTATCGCCCTCCCCTGCGCACTACCTCGAGCAGGGGAGCGAAGTCGGGGCCACCTACCACGTCGGCCAGCACGTCGACTCGGCCGCTTGCCATGGTGGATCCTCCGTCGGACCCCTTGTCGACCAGACTGGCTGCCGCTTGAACCACCGCTGCGGCCAGATCATCAGTGGCCCGATCCACACAGGCATCGGCCCCCATGGCATAGACGGCGGCGAACTTGGCGGCGCTGGTCACGGCCACCACCCGGGCGCCCCGCAGCCTCGCCAGCTGCACCAGCGCCGATCCCACCCCGCCGGACGCCCCGGTTACCACCACCGTGTCGGACAGACCCACCGCCGGGCGGGAAAGCATGTGTTCCGCGGTTGCCCACGAACAAGGGAACGACGCCAACTCGGCGTCAGTGAGGTCTAGCGGGGGTCCGTCGGCCGGATCGATCGGATAGACGTTTCGGACCGGAATGACGCAGTACTGGGCGTAACCGCCATCCCGTTCAGATCCGAGGTAACCGGCCTTCGAGCGGTCCGACGGGTCGTCGGGGTCACGAATCCAGCCGTCGGCTAATACCCGTCGTCCGATCAACTCAGCGTCGACCGTCGCCCCCACTGCCACCACCTCACCGCACGGATCGGCCCCCTGAATGAGCGGGAAAGCAAGGCCGCTGCCTCCCCACGCGGCGTCGTCGGCCACTTCTCCCACCGAATCGACGGCGGTGAACCCCTCGGTGGCCGTCGCCCCGGTCACTGCCTTGGAATACCAACCCACCCGCGTGTTCACGTCGGTGTTGTTCATGGCGCACGCCCGCACCCGCACAAGCACCTCGTCGTCGGCCGGGACCGGGACAGGTACGTCGTGGCGTAGAACGAGCATCTCCGGCCCACCGTTGCCCACCAACTGGAGGGCAGTCATGACCTCGGGAATCGTGCTCATCGAGGCGGCACCACCTCGTAGCCGGGTTCCTCTGGCTCGTCATCGACGATCTCGGCCGGGAAGCCGGACGTCCGCACGTCCAGACCGGTGGCCTCCTCGAGTCGCCGGATGATGTTGGGTGAGAACTCCCGATCGCCGTAGCGGGCCCGACCGTCCTCGAAGACCTCGACCAGCAACGGTGAGAGCTCCAACGGCACGTCGAGCCTGCGGGACAAAGCATCGAACAGGCCGACGTCCTTGGCCACCAGGTCCATAGTGAAGTTGATGTCCCGGCTGCCGTTCAAAATGACCTGACCCTCGGTCTCGTGCACGAACGAGTTGCCCGAAGAGATCCGGATGGCCTCGTACGAGGTGTTGAGGTCCATGCCAGCGGCCGATGCGGTCACTAGCGCCTCACTGACTGACAGGAGGTTGGCCGACGCCAGGTAGTTGGTCACCACCTTCAGTATCGACGCCGAGCCCAGCGGACCGGTGTGCAAAATCCGTCGCCCCATGGTGGTCAGCACGGGCAGGATCCGCTCGAAGGTCTCCCGTTCACACCCCGCAAAGATGGCGATGTTCCCAGTGGCCGCCCGGTGGCAGCCCCCCGAGACCGGACAGTCCACCGGTTCGGCCCCCGCCTCAACCACCAGGGCACCAATACGTCGAACCTCGGACTCGTCGGTCGTGCTCATCTCCAGCCAGATCCGCGACCCGCCGGCATCAGTCCCCACTTCGGCCACGGCGCGCAGCCCGGCGAGGACCCCGTCATCGGCTTCCATCACCGCCGAGCAGGCCGCGGGCGACGGGAGGCACGTGATCACCACATCACAAGCCTCAGCCATCTCCCTCGGCGAGTCAGCCCACGAGGCACCGCCATCGACAAACGGGCGGGCCACCTCGGGATCGAGATCACGAACGGTCAGGTCGTAGCCGTTTCGAAGGAGGCTGCCAGCCAACTTGCCGCCGGCGTTGCCCAATCCGATAAATCCGATGCGCATGACCGCGCACTCTAGACACGGCACACCAACGGGGTAACCGACCCTCGTCGTGTCCTACCCTCAGGTCATGTTCGCCCGGATCCGCCCCGACACCTGGGGTCATCTAGCGACCGCTGCATCGCTCATTGTCGGCGTGATCGTCCTGGGCACTGCCGGCTACACCATCCTCGGCCTCGGTCTGGTTGACGCCGCCTACCAGACCATCATCACCGTCTCCACCGTCGGATTCCGGGAGGTTGCTGACGGCGATCCGGACACCGCATGGAAGGCCTACACCTCGGTACTCATCCTGTTAGGCGCCGGCTCGATGCTCTACGGCGCCACGTCGGTCATCGAGAGCATCGTCGAGGGCCGACTCACCGGCCAGTTCCGGAGGTATCGAATGCAACGCACCATCGACGACCTGAGCGGCCACCTGGTGGTCTGTGGCACCGGCCGGGTGGGTCAGGCCATCGAACAATTCGTGCGGTCGGTCGGCCAGGAGATCGTGGTGGTCGACCGCGACGAATCTCGCCTTCCTGACGACGTACTGCACGTGGTGGGAGACGCCACCAGCGACGAAGTGCTGCGAACCGCCGGCATCGAACGGGCGGCCACCCTCATCAC
>DPMC01000143.1 GCA_003541675.1 Acidimicrobiaceae bacterium
TCTCCCTGGTCGGGTAGCTACCACGATTTCTGGCACACCGAGGTCCATCTAGGGATCGGCGATCTGCGACTCGAACACCACGGGCACCCGCTGACGCTGGTTCAACTGGTGAACGATGCCCTGATGGCCATTTTCTTCTTCGTGGTGGGCCTCGAGATCAAGCGTGAGTTGGTCACCGGTCATCTGCGCGACCGTCGGGCCGCCCTGCTCCCGGCCGCCGGGGCACTAGGCGGCATGGTCGTCCCGGCGCTGATCTACTTCGCCTTCAACTCGTCGGGTGACGCCTCGGCCGGCTGGGGGATTCCTATGGCTACCGACATCGCCTTCGCCGTCGGGGTGCTCTCCCTGCTAGGCAACCGGATCTCGACGCCCCTGAAGGTCTTTTTGCTGTCGCTGGCCATCGTTGATGACATCGGGGCGATCCTCGTGATCGCCGTCTTCTACACCAGCGACCTGGCCGGCGAGTGGCTGGTGCTGGCTGTCGCCGCCACGGTGGCCGTCGTTCTCCTGACCCGGTTCAAGGTCTGGTACACGCCGCTGTACATCGTGTTGGGATCGGTGCTCTGGTACGCCATGTTCCGCTCTGGGGTGCATGCCACGATCGCCGGGGTGATCATGGGACTCTTGGCCCCGGCCGGTGTCCTCCTCCAGCCGGGCGAGGTAGCACCCATCGACGTCGGGTCGTTGAATGCCGACGGCCTTCGGGAGGCCAAGTTCCGGATGAACGAGTCGGTCTCTGTGGCGTCCCGGCTCGAACACCAACTTCACCCCATAACCGGGTTCATAATTATCCCCGTCTTTGCGCTGGCAAACGCAGGGATCGAGATCAGTGGGGACTCCTTACGCGACGCGCTCGGCTCCGGGGTGACCATCGGCGTGGCCATCGGGTTGGTGGTCGGCAAGGCGGTGGGTGTCAGCCTGTTCACGATGGGAGCAGTACGGCTGGGCATCTCGGCGTTGCCGTCGGGGGCGACTATCCGGCATATCGTCGGGATCTCGACCATTGCCGGGATCGGTTTCACCGTCTCGCTGTTCGTGACCGGACTGGCCTTCGACGACCTGGCGATACAGGACGAGGCCAAGGTGGGCATCCTCCTAGCCTCGATGGTCGCAGCCCTGGGCGGCGTGGCCATCCTGCTGGGTGCCCGATCCACTGATGAGGGGGCAACCCATGGGTGACGCACTGGTCATCGTCGAGTCCCCGGCCAAGGCCAAGACGATCGCCGGCTACCTCGGCGACGGCTTCGTGGTGGAGTCCTCCATCGGCCATGTGCGGGACCTAGCGAAAGCCTCTCAACTGCCCGAGGAATTCAGAAAAGAGTCTTGGGCGTCTACGGGGGTAAACGTCAATGACAATTTCTTTGGTTTCTATGTGGTGGACCCTGAAAAGAAGGCGCAGGTGGCACATCTCAAGCGTCGATTGAAAGACGCTGATGTGCTTTATCTAGCTACTGATGAAGACCGAGAGGGTGAGGCCATCGCATGGCACCTGTTGGAGGTCCTTAAGCCCAAAGTTCCCGTCCACCGGCTGGTATTTCACGAGATCACCAAAGGGGCCATAACTGAGGCGTTGGATAACACCCGAGACATAGACCTTGACCTGGTGTGGGCTCAGAGGGCCCGCCGGAAGCTTGACAGACTTTTCGGTTTCGATGTCTCGCCCGTGCTCTGGAAAATGATAGGTCGTGGTCTTTCAGCTGGTCGGGTGCAGAGCGTGGCCACTCGCATGATCGTGGAACGAGAACGCGAGCGAATGGCTTTCACCGCGGCTGACTACTGGGATCTGACGTGTGCGATGGTCACCGGATCTGGCGCCGGCTTCACGGCACGGCTCCTGGAGTTGGATGGGCGTCGGGTGGCTCTGGGGCGTGACTTCAGCGACGACGGGCGACTAGCGCGGGCCGATGGTCTGGTGCTCGACGAGGCGTCGGCGGGCGCAGTCCGAAACGACCTAGAGGGGCAACTGGCGACCGTAGAGTCTGTCGAGCCCAAGCCGTTCCGACGTAGACCGGCGGCTCCGTTTACCACCTCGACCTTTCAGCAGGCAGCGGGCCGAAGCCTGAGGCTGTCAGCCTCACGGGCCATGCACGCCGCTCAGGGCCTCTACCAGAAGGGTTACATCACCTACATGCGTACTGACAGCACCACGCTGTCAGACACCGCTATTCGGGCTGCTCGACAAGCAGCCACCGAACTCTTCGGGGCAGACCACGTCCCCAACGCCCCACGTACCTACACCAACAAGGTCCGCAACGCCCAGGAAGCCCATGAGGCCATCCGTCCGGCCGGCGACCACTTCCGCCATCCCAACACGGTGCGAGGCGAGCTCCCAAAGTCCGAGGCCGACGTCTACGAGATGGTGTGGTGTCGAACCGTGGCATCTCAGATGACCGACGCCATCGGTGAGACCGTTCGCCTTCGCATGGGGGCCGACCTTGCGTCGGGATCGGTGGCACAGCGAGCCACGCTGGCGGCCAGTGGCACCGTGATCCACCATCAGGGATTCCGGCGGGTGTACGGGGAGACCGGCGACGATTCACCCCGCCAGGACTCTGACGCAAAGGGTTCTGAGGATGATGCTGCCGAGCTAGTGCTCCCTGCGGTGGTAGCGGGCGAGTCGGTAGACGTGGCGTCGGCCACCGCCGATGGTCACTCAACCCAGCCGCCAAGCCGTTACACCGAGGCGTCCCTGGTGAAGGGTATGGAGGAGCACGGCGTGGGTCGGCCCTCCACTTACGCCACGATCATGGAGACCATCCAAAAGAATTACGTGTTCAAGAAGGGAACGGCGCTGGTACCCACGTTGAGTGCCTTTGCCGTTACCAATCTTCTGGAGCGGCACTTTCCCCGGCTGGTCGATTTCGGCTTCACGGCAGCCATGGAGGACGAACTCGACGACATCGCTAGCGGTGAGCTTGAGTTCGATGATTTGCTGAAGGCCTTCTATTTCGGATCAGAGGATGACATTGGCCTACATGCCAAAGTCACTACCCGCCTGGGAGACATCGATCCCAGGGGTGTCAGTACTGTCGAGCTAGGCGCGACGTCGGACGGTAAGCCGGTAGTAGCCCGCTTCGGCAAGCACGGTCCGTATGTCGCGGTGAATGATGAGACGGCTTCGATTCCTGACGACGTTCCGCCCGACGAGCTGACGGTGGCCCGCGCACTTGAGTTCCTAGATGCCCCCGCCGATCGTGAACTGGGCACTGATCCGGAAACAGGACTTGTGGTGGTGGCCCGCTCAGGACGTTTCGGCCCGTATGTGTCGCTGGGACGCCCACCGGAGCGTCCGACTCCTTCGTCGCCGGCTGGCCGGCTTATGGCCCTGCCGGGCAACCGTAAGGAACTGCACGTGGCCCTGGGCTACCTGCGGTTGGCCGGCGGCCGACTGGATTCGATGTCGGTGAAGAAGGTACTGAACGTGCCGGCGCGCGGGGTGAGTGCGGCGGCCGTCAAGAAGGTGGTGGCTGCCGTCGAGGCGGGACATCCCGTGATGGACGTCTTGCGTGACGCTGGTTCGCTGGGCGTTTCGGCGAAGGCCTCCGCCGGTATCGACGCCTTCCTGGCCTTCGGTGAACGGTTGGCCGGATTGCGCTCGGCAGGACTGCAGGCGGTCATCCAGGCGGCTATCCAGGAGTCGGGCTACGGCGACGAGATCCAGGCCGCAGACGATGGTGGGGCCAGCCGTCTTGAGAACCTCGAGAAACTGCTCGACGCGGTGGACGGTTTCGAAGACCTCGAGTCGCTGCTCGACGAGCTGGACCGCCAGACGGCGTTCGACGACCTTCCCAAGCCCAAGACGGCCTCGCTGTTCGACACCATGACGCTGGACCGCATCACCTTCGAGGAGGCCATGGAACTTCTCAGCCTCCCCCGTACGGTGGGTGCCGATCCGGCCGATGGGGTAGAGGTCACTGTCCACAATGGTCCTTATGGCCCGTACCTCAAGAAGGGATCCGATAGCAGGAACATCGAGTCCGAGGAGCATCTCCTCACCATCACACTCGAGGAGTGCCTGGTCCTGCTGGCCCAACCCAAGCGGCGTGGTCGCAACGCCCCGAAGCCACCGCTACGCGAACTGGGCGTCGACCCGGAGAGTGGGAAGACCATGGTGCTCAAGGACGGTAACTGGGGCCCGTACGTGACCGATGGCGAATACAACG
>DPMC01000241.1 GCA_003541675.1 Acidimicrobiaceae bacterium
CCTCCGCGGACCTACCGGCCATGGAAGTCTCGGGGTGGACCCTTAGGTCGACCCGACTGGCTATGAACAGTTTCACGCCCTGTTCAAGTCCATCGCGTTCCACGCATGCCTCGGGCGGTGGCATGTCGGCTGGTTGGGCAACGGTGATCTCGCTGTCGTGTCCCGACTGACCCGAGAGATCCCCCATGGCTGCCAACACCTCGATTCGGGCCCTGTCGTTCTGGATGAGGGTTGCCCGACCAGTGGTAACCGAACGTCCAGATCGCACCAACTCAGTGGTCACCACCCCGGGCTGGCCTCCCGAGCCAGGCCGGAGATAGTGGGTGGTGACCGAGATGGGGTCGGCGTGGGGTCCCAGTCCGCGGAGGGCCTGGAGGGCCATGGCCGTCAGATAGCCACCATTGGGATTGTCACCGATGTTCCACTGGTCGCTGACGTTGATGGCAAACCGTCCGCCACCGATGGGTTCGGCAGCTGTCTCATGGTCGAACTGGCCCTCTCCGATTTCGGTCATCCCAGAAGGTCCTCGCAGACGTCGAGGTACAGCCCGGCGGTCAGGCTCAGTGACTCCACGTCGATTCGTTCGTCGTTACCGTGGAAGCGGCGGGAGAACTCGCCGGCGCTCACAGCAGGGCTCAGCAGGCCTGCCCCGTAGGCCACTGCTCCCTTTTCCCGGTAGACCCGGGAGTCAGTGAAGCCCACTATGAACTGAGGATTGAGGCGGGCCGATGGGAAGGGTCTGTTGACTGCCCGCTCCAAAGAGTCCCAGAGGGCGGTATCGATTCGACTGGATGAAGCCGAGTCGTCCATCAGTATCTCGGTCTCCACTTCGTCTGCTAGGTCGCCGAGCGCTTCACGCAGGTGGGCGGCCACTTCCTCGGTGGAGTCTCCCGGCATGGTTCGGATGTCGACGTCGAGGCTGACTCGGTCCGGGATCGTGTTGGTCTTGCCGGGTGAGACGACCACGTTGGGCGAAAACGTCGTGTGCGTGCAGGCGTGCACGTGCCCGGCTAGACCGTTGCCCGTCGGACTCCGGGGTAGGCCAGCCAGGTAGTCGTCGATCCGATCCTCGTCCAGCAACTGGTCCCGATGCTCGTCCGGCAGGCCCATGGCCTCGACCTGAGCCCGCCAGAGTTCGTGAAAATGTGGGTCCGGGGAGTAGCCGGCGAGGCGTTGGGCTACGGCTGCCGCCTTCACCAGGGCGTTGTCGCTTCGGTACGGCGTAGAGCCGTGCCCAGGAACACCTCGCACAGTCAAGCGACGCCACGCCACCCCCTTCTCGGCCACGTTCATCCCGATGGCTGGAGCGTCAGGATTACCTGAGTGCAGTCCCCCGTTCTCAGTCAGAACGTAGTCGGCGGCGATGGCGTCCCACTCGTGGTCGGCCATCCAGCGGGCCCCGTGGGCACTTCCTGACTCCTCGTCGGCTACCGCGAAGAAAATCAGGTCTCCACGGGGACGGAAGCCTCGATCGGCCAGGGACCGGAACACCACGGCCTGGGCTGCCGTCAGGTTCAGCATGTCGACGGCACCTCTGCCCCACACTTCACCGTCCACCAGCTCTCCGCCGAACGGGTCCCGGGACCATCCTTCGGGTGACACCGGGACCACGTCAGTGTGACCCATGAGGCACAACGATGGCGCCGACGAATCGAATCCCTCGATGCGCGCTACCAGCGAGGTCCGGCCCGGTGTGGGCTCGTAACGCTGGAGGTCCAGGCCCGATCCCTCCAGCCAGGTTGCCAGTAGGTCGGCGTTACGGACCTCCTGGCCGGACTCCGGAGTCCCGTCGTTGACGCACTGGTTGCGGATGAGCGCCTGGAGTAGATCGACGGTCTGGTTGGTGAGTTCTGCGGTTCCGGCCATCAGCAGATCACTTCACTGTCTTGGAGGCGGACAGTTCTGCGCCCAGGGCAGGCTGCGTGGTGGCCTCCGGGGAAGCGGGTGCGGCAGGTCTCATAGGTTCGAGCGTGGTCCAGATCGACGCCTGGATTGTCACCGGGCCGAAAACCGGTCAAGAGACGGGGTCAGCGCTGGTCTGGTCGGCGCGCTGGCGGCCCTTGAGTTGAAGATGAGTCGTACGGGTGCCGTCGTGCCAGGTGCCGCTCCACCAGTCGATCGGCATCTGGGTATTGCCGTAGTTGACCTCGAAGAAGCGGTGGTGAAGTTGGTGGAACAGGTCACCGGCTGGCATCGACCACCGTCCCAACTGGATCCGGGCGAAGCCTGAATGCGAAGGCGCAGGCCCGGGCCCGTCGTAGAACACGAACATCAGGATGACCAGGGGGTGGACGGGGATTACCCACCAGACCAAGAATCCCGAGAAGTAGACGAGGTGTTCTAAGGGGTGCATGGAGATTCCGGTCCACGGTGTGGGGTTTGGGTTGCGATGGTGGAGGGCATGGATCCGGCGGTACAGCGGCACGGTGTGGATGAGTCGATGGTTCAACCAAAAGTGTGCCGTAGATACGAACACCACCCCTAGGGTCGCCATCAGGACAACCACCACCGGGTTGGAGCTCCATTCGGGACGCTGCACCAGGCCGCTGGCGTAGGCCCAGTGGGTGAGCGACTCGTAGCCGGTGAGGAATGCCACGCCGCTCGTCATCGTCCAGAGGGCGTTGTCACGAACCTGACTTCCGAATGTGAACTTTGATCCGGTGCTCGGCCAGCGGGGGTTGAACTTGAAGTCGTCGCCCTGAGCGCGGCGCACGTAGAGCCACCAGTACAAGCCGCCGGCAATTAGGGCCACGACGGCGAGGTTGCGTAGCCAGATGCCAGCAATCCAGCCGGGCTCAAGGGAGGACATGGTCGCTTCACTGGGTAGTAGCCACTTCCAGATCACTAGGGACATCGCTAGGTACAACAGCACCCATGGGTAGAGGATCATCCGGACCGTCCACTCGATGGCGGCCAGGGGCCGGGGTGGCCACGCGAAGACTGCGGGGATCTCCAGGGGCACCGGATGTTCGTAGGGGCCGCTAGCCAGGCCCTGGTAGCCACTGGGTGAGGCGATCGGCATGTTGTCAGACCACCTCACGGCAGTCGCTGGTGACGATGAGGCGTTGCATGACTCTCCGATGTGGGAGATAGTCGTCGGCCGCGTAGTGCTGGGTGCCACGGTTGTCCCAGAGCACCACCACGTCGTCCTCCCACAGGACGCGGACCTGAAACTGCGGTCGAGCGATCAGGTCGAACAGGTACGCCAGCAGGCGACGGCCCTCTGGCATGGTCAGGCCCACCACGTGGCTGGTGAAGCACTCGTTGACGTGCAGGAATGGCCTTTCGGTGATCGGATGGTGATCGATCATCGGGTGCACCGACGAACCCACCTCAGCCATCCGCTCGTTCATGAGCTCCACGCCACCCTCGGCATAGGCGTGGTTGCGGAACGAGCCCATGTCGTGGACCGCCGAGAGCCCCTCCAGGTCAGACCGAAGGCCGGGCATGAGGGCGTCGTGGACAGCGAACAAGTTGGCAAACAGGGTGTCACCACCGACCGGGGGCCGAATGTCCGGCTGGAGGATGGACAGGAACGGTCGGTCGGCCCGAAAGCTCAGGTCGGTGTGCCACTCGGCGTTGTCAGGGGGGTTGCCGGGACCGGTGTCCAGCACCGTGACTGACGGATACCCATCCACGTTCGGGTAGGTGTGGTGTGCCGGAGCCAGCGGCCCGAACGTCGACCCGAGAGCCTCCAACCGATCAGGTGGGAGGGGCCCGCCGCGTAAGACAAGCACGTGGTGCTCCAAAAGGGCGTCATAGAGGGAATCGGTGGTGGTCTCATCCAGTTCGGCCGATAGATCCAGACCTCGCACCTCGGCTCCGATAGTTGGCGTCAGCCGAATCGACTCGAACGATGCAGCCCCTTGGCCCATGCCGCGGACCCTACGCCCAGTCGAAGGTTCGCTGGACTGCTTCGGCCCAGCGAGCGGTCAGGCGGTCACGTTCCTCGACTGGCATGGAGGGTGACCATCGGCCTCCCTCCTGCCAGGTGGTTCTCAGGTCGGCCTCCTCGGCCCATACTCCCTCAGCTAGGCCCGCCGCGTGTGCAGCACCTAGGGCGGTGGCTTCGACGATTTCAGACCGGACTACGTCGACGCCCAGCAAGTCCGCCTGGAACTGCATGAGAAGGTCGTTGGCCACCATCCCTCCGTCCACCCGGAGTTCAGCAAGGTCGACCCCGCTGTCGGCCCGCATGGCACCCAGCAGTTCGTGGGTCTGGAAGGCCGTCGACTCCAGGGTGGCTCGGGCTATGTGCCCGCGGTTAGCGAAGCGAGTCAGACCCACTAACGCCCCCCGCGCGTCGGACCGCCAGTGAGGGGCGAAGAGGCCTGAGAATGCCGGCACGAAGTACACGTCTCCGTTGTCGTCGACCGTTCGGGCCAGGGCTTCAATCTCGGCCGACTCGTCGATCAGCCCCAGTTCGTCGCGCAACCACTGGACGGTCGCCCCAGCCATGGCCACCGACCCCTCCAGGGCGTAGGTAGGCGGCCTGCCGGCCACCTGGGCGGCCACCGTGGTCAGGAGCCCGTTCGTCGAAGCCACCTGCTCGGTACCCGTATGCATCAGTAAGAAGCATCCGGTGCCGTACGTGTTTTTGGCCTGGCCAGCAACGTGGCAGCCCTGTCCGAATAGGGCTGCCTGCTGGTCCCCGAGGATTCCTGATACGGGTACGCCGGCCAACGGGCCCACGCCGATACCCAGGCGCCCGATCGATGGAACGATCTGCGGGAGCATGGCTGCCGGGATATCCATGGCGTCCAGCAGATTCGGATCCCAGTCCAGGGTGGTCAGGTCCATAAGGAGGGTCCTGGAGGCATTGGTGACGTCGGTTGCGTGACGGCCACCGTCCACTCCCCCGGTGAGGTTCCAGAGCAGCCAAGAGTCGACGGTACCCAGTAACGCTCCACCACTCTGGCCACGTGCCCGTAGCCCGTCCACGTGCTCGAGCAGCCAGGTAGCACGTGGTCCACTGAAGTAGGTGGCGAGGGGAAGGCCGGTGGTCGCGCGAAAGCGGTCCGGGTCTCCGCCGGCCAGCCGATCAACGATCCCAGCGGTGCGGGTGTCCTGCCACACG
>DPMC01000141.1:0-877 GCA_003541675.1 Acidimicrobiaceae bacterium
GCCCAGGCGCATCACGTCGTAGCGCGGCGAGGCGAACGCCGCGCCCATCTCGATGGCGCAGCACGCCAAGCCCCACTGGTACACCCAGAGGGAGTACTTGCGGCTGACGTTGAGCAACTTGGTCAGCGGCTTCGGCAGCTTGCCGCTCTCGACGAGTCCCATGATTCGTTACTCCCCTACCGTCGCCCGCTCAGATCCACCGGAGCAGACGCTTACGCCAGGCGTAGAACAGTCCGAGCGCCAGGATGAAGATGAAGATGGCCATCTCGACCAGCCCGAAGACGCCATAGACCTCGAGGCGGGTGGCCCACGGGAAGATGAACACGGCTTCCACGTCGAACAGCACGAACATCAGGGCGAACACGTAGTACCGGATGTTGGACTGGCTCCACATGTCGCCCTGCGGGTCGACACCGGACTCGTAGTTCATGACCTTCTGCGAGGTCTCACGCGACGGTCGAAGCAAGCTGCCCAAGCCCAGGAACGCCGACACCAACAGCACGGCGAGGCCGCCGAAGACGACCACCACGAGCCAGCTACGAAGGAAGTCGGACACGAAGGGAGAACCTAACGAATCGGGCGGATGGGCGACGGCGAACGAGACCACAGGCCCGTCGACCCGGGCAGGTTACCGGATGTGAACGGGTTCACGAAGACCCAACGACGCCGGCTGACGGGGCCCACGGTGGGGATCCTGAGGGTGTCAGCGGGGCCCACGATCAACTACCGACCAGCATGGGGACGGCGTCTCGGGCCAGGTCCATGAGGGGTCCGGGCACGATCCCGATGGCCAGCACGCCGGTACACGCCACGCCGATGACCACCCGGGCACCCAACGGGACACCGGCATCCTCGGCATCTCCGGCATCTCCGGCAT
>DPMC01000141.1:1187-3231 GCA_003541675.1 Acidimicrobiaceae bacterium
GCATCTCCGGCATCTCCGGCATCTTCCAAGTACATGGCGACGAGGATTCGGAGGTAGACGAAGGCGGCGATAGCGGCGGCCAGCATGGCCACGCCAGCCACCCAGTAGCCCCGGCCCTCAACCGCAGCGGCCAGCACGCCCAACTTGGCCACGAACCCACCGGTGAATGGCACACCCGCCTGACCCAGCAGCAGGACGGTAAACGCCCCGGCCAGTACCGGGCGGCGACGGACAAGGCCCCGGTAGTCGTCGAGCGAATGGGCCGAATCGCCCGGACCACCCATGACGGTGAGCACGGCGAAGCTCCCGGTAGCCAGCAGCGTGTAGACGACCAGATAGGCGTAGACCGCCGCGGTACCCCGGGCGTCAGCGGCCTGCACGCCTAGAAGCAGGAAGCCAGCGTGGGCAATCGAGGAGTAGGCGAGCATCCGTCGAACGTCGGTCTGCAGCACGGCGACCGAGGCGCCGACCACCACGCTGAGTCCAGCAAGCACGGACACGGCCGGCGACCAGTCCGAGGCGTGAGTCCCGAGGGTCACCACGAGGACCCGCACCATCGCCGCGAAGCCTGCCGCCTTCACCCCGGCGGCCATCCACGCCACGACCGGGCTGGGCGCCCCCTGGTAAACGTCGGGCGTCCAGGCGTGGAAAGGCACGGCGGCCACCTTGAAGGCCAGGCCGACCAGCAGCAGGGCGATGCCGGCCAGCAGCATCCCGTCCCGGAGCAGCACCACCGTCGATAGGTGTTCGGCGATCAGGGCCAGACGGGTCGAACCGGTGGCGCCGTATAGGAGCGCCATGCCGTAGAGCAGGAAGGCCGAGGCGAACGCCCCGAGCACAAAGTATTTGAGCGCCGCCTCCTGGGACTCAATGCGGCGCAGGTGTAGGGCGGCCAGCACGTACACGGCGATCGACAGGATCTCCAGGCCCAGGAACAGGACGATGAGGTCGTCGGCCGACGCCATGACCACGCCACCAGTCGCCGAGAGCATGAGCAGGACGTACAACTCGACGCCCGGCAGATCCTCACGGGCCAGGTAAGGACGGGCCAACAGGGCGGTGGCCACCACCGCGATGGCCAGTATCGCGGTGACCAGCACCGTGGACCCGTCGACAGCGACCATGCCGCCCAGATATGAGCGGGGTCCACCGTCACGCACCTCGTTCCACATGGGCACCGAGGCCACCAGCACGGCCAGGCCGGTGACGACCGTCCAGGCCTGGGGCAGGGCGTCGGGAAGGCGGCGGACGATCGAGGCCACAGTCAGCAGCAGCATCCCACCGGCCGAGAGCAGGATCACCGGAATCAGGGCCCACCACAGGACCTCGGGGGTGACGACGGTCGACATCAGTGATCGTCCCCCTCGTCGGCGTGGTCGGATCCGTGGTCGCCAGCGCCTTCGATGTCGACGCCGAAGCGGGACGTCGGCTCGTGGAAGCCGTCCACGTGCTCCTCGATGTGGGCCACCAGGGCATCCACCGCAGGTTCCATCCGTTCGATCACCGGCTTCGGGTAGACGCCCATGAAGACGATGAGAGCCAGCAGCGGTGCCAGCACCAGACCCTCACGGAGTTTCAGGTCGGGCATCTCGGCGTTGTCGCCCTTGGCTGGGCCATGGAAGACCCGCTGGTAGGCCCACAGCAGATAGAGGGCGGCTAGGACCACGCCTCCGGCGGCCACCACGGCCCACCAACGGTGGGCGTTGAACGCTCCGACCAGCACCAGGAACTCGCCCACGAAGCCGTTCAGACCGGGCAGGCCGATCGACGACAGCATGACCAGGGTAAACACGGCGGCCATGACCGGCGCCGACTTCTGCAGGCCACCCAACTCGTCAATCTGACGGGTGTGGCGACGTTCGTAGATCATGCCGACCAGCAGGAACAGGGCGCTGGTCGACACGCCGTGGTTGACCATCTGGAGCAGGCCGCCCTCGATGCCCTCGGTGTTCAGGGCGAAGGTGCCCAACACGATGAAGCCCAGATGGGCCACCGAGGAATAGGCCACGAGGCGCTTCAGGTCCCGCTGCATGGTGGCCACCAC
>DPMC01000023.1 GCA_003541675.1 Acidimicrobiaceae bacterium
CTCCAGCGCTGAATCCTCCAGCGCCGAATCGTTCGTTGGTCGACTCACCAACAGCTGGTCACGACGGCGGTAGATGACGTTGCGTTGTTCGTTCATCACTTCGTCGTACTTCAGGACGTTCTTGCGGACCTCTGCGTTCTTCTGCTCGACGGTCGTCTGGGCCCGCTCGATGGCCTTGGTGACCATCTTGGATTCAATGGCCTCGTCCTCGGGCAACGCCCGGTCCATGACACCCCTCATGGTGTCCGAGGCAAAGAGACGCATCAGGTCGTCCTCGAGCGAGAGGTAGAAACGGCTCTCGCCGGGGTCGCCCTGTCGACCGCTACGACCCCGTAGCTGGTTGTCGATTCGCCGCGATTCGTGCCGTTCGGTTCCCAGCACGTAGAGGCCACCGTTGCTCCTTACCTGCTCACCGAGAGCCTTGCACTCCGGCTCATGGTGCGCCAGCAGTTCGGCGTACTTCTTTTGGCCTTTGCGGCTCGTGGGTTCCAGCCCGGCCGCCTTCATTTCCCGCTCAGCCAGGTTCTCCGGGTTGCCACCTAGAACGATGTCCACGCCTCGACCGGCCATGTTGGTGGCTACCGTCACGGCCCCCGGGCGACCGGCCTGGGCAACCACGTCGGCCTCGCGGAAATGCTGCTTGGCGTTTAGCACCTCGTGGTCCACGCCTCGCTTCTCGAGTTCGCGGGATAGGCGCTCGGAGTTCTCGACGCTCACCGTTCCGACCAGCACAGGTTGGCCGCCGTCACGGCGCTCCACGATGTCGTCGACCACAGCGCTGAACTTGCCGGCTTCGGACTTGAAGATCAGGTCGCTCTGGTCCAGACGGGCCAACGGGCGGTTGGTGGGAATGGGGACCACCTGGAGGCCGTAGATGCCTGCCAGTTCGGCCGCTTCGGTCTCAGCCGTTCCGGTCATGCCGGCCAACTTGTCGTAGAGGCGAAAGTAGTTCTGGAGGGTGATCGTCGCGAGTGTCTGGTTCTCCTCCTTGATCGACACCCCCTCCTTGGCTTCCACGGCCTGGTGGATGCCGTCCGACCAGCGCCGGCCCTCGAGTACTCGGCCGGTGAACTCGTCGACGATCCGGACCTCGCCATCCACGACGATGTAGTCCTTGTCGCGTTTGTAGAGCTCCTTGGCTTTCAGCGCAGAATGGAACTGGTGGACAAGGTTGGACGACACCTGGTCGTAGAGGTTGTCGACACCGAGGGCGGCCTCGACGGCGTGCACTCCGGCCTCGGTGGGAGCGATGATCCCCTTCTCCTCGTCGACCTCGTAGTGGCTCTCGGCGTTCAGCCCCTGAACCACGGCGGCGAACCGTTGGTAGAGCGCCGCCGCCTCGGCTAGACGGCCGCTGATGATGAGCGGCGTACGGGCCTCGTCGATGAGGATCGAGTCGACCTCATCGACGATGCAGAAGGCATGTCCGCGCTGGGCCTTCTCGGCGCCGGCCATGGCCATGTTGTCCCGCAGGTAATCGAAACCCAGTTCGTTGTTTGTTCCATAGGTGATGTCGGCCGCGTAGGCGGCACGCTTTTCGGCTCGATCCCGCACGTCGGGGACCACCAAACCAACCGATAGGCCTAACCAACGGTGGATCCGACCCATCCATTCGGCGTCGCGGCTGGCCAGGTAGTCGTTCACGGTGCATAGGTGCACGCCACGGCCGGAGATCCCGTTGAGATAGGCGGGCAGAGTGCTGACCAGCGTCTTGCCTTCGCCGGTGCGCATCTCGGCCACCCAGCCAAGGTGTAGGGCCATGCCGCCCATCATCTGGACGTCGTAGTGCCGCTGGCCGATGACCCGCCACGAGGCCTCGCGCACCACGGCGAACGCCTCCACTAGAAGGTCGTCCAGGCTCTCTCCGTTGTCGTACCTTTGGCGGAACTCGGAGGTACGGGCACGGAGCGCATCGTCGGAGAGAGCGGATGTTGCATCACTGAGCGCATTGATGTCCGGGACGAGGGCCTCGAGGGCCTTGACCTTGCGACCTTCACCGCTGCGCAGTACGCGCGAAAACACACTCATGGTCAGATGAGGATACCGGTCGACGGCCTGCCCTCAGGGGCCCGTGGCGGGCTACCCAGGACCTGTCGACGGCCGATCAGAGAAGAGCGGCGGGCCGTAGAAGACCCATTTCGGCAAGGCGGGGAGCCGCATCATCGACCCCGGTGCCGAGGATGGCAGCCAACGCCTGGAGGTCGTCCTGGCGGATGGTCAGGACCCTCCCGTTGAAGTCCTGACGCTTGACCTGGATGATTCCGAGATACCTCCGAATGAGCTCCACCTCGGGGCCCGATGCGTCGACCATGGCGATCAGGTCGATGACCACCTTCTGACCCGGCACCCATGCCGGTGGTTCGTCTCCTGTCGCTTCGACCCGAACCTCACCCAGTACCGCCGGAAGCAACTGGTCTACTGGGACGTCGTAGAACTCGGCTAGGCGGTGGAGACGAGGTACCGAGACGGCCCGTTCACCACGTTCGTAGGCACCCAGCACCGAAGCCTTGAACTCCGACTCGGAACGGGCCTCAACGTCCTGTAGAGAGAGCCGCTTCTGACGCCGGATGACCCGGATGCGTTCGCCGAGAAGGATGCTGTAATCATCGTCGGACGCCGACGGGGTCGCCCCGGCGGCGGTCGGACGGGAGAAAGAGTCGGCCACGGGTCGTGACGGTACTGACCGCGCTCCGTGGTTGCAATTCTGGTCAGAATCGACCGCCAATAGGAGTCACACCGCAGATCAGGCAGGTGGCCAGAGCCGTCCGTCGCGGATGGCCGTGAGCAGCGTGCCAGCCACGATGGCTGCTGTCTCGGCGCGCAGCACCGTCTGGCCGAGGCTCACCGTCCGGTGGTCCACCAGCTCATCGGTGGTCCACCCTCCCTCTGGCCCGACCAGCAGCGCCCGAACCGAACCATCGATCGGGTCGCCACCGTGCTCGGCCACCGCCAGACCTTCAGGCACCACGACATCGCCGGGTGCCGACACCTCGTCAATCTGAGGCAACCACACGCGACGCGACTGCATGGCTGCCTCCCGGGCTACCCGCCTGAACCGCTCTACCTGGACAGTCGCCTTGGTGTCGTCCCACCGCACCACCGACCGCTCGGCAGTCAGCGGGAGGATCCGGTCAACCCCCAACTCAGTCAGCTTCTGAACCACCAACTCGGGTCGTCCGCCCTTGATGAGAGCGAAGCCCACGGCCACCGTCGGCTCAGGCTCCGCCACGACGACGACCTCGGCGGTTGGCTCGGGCTCAACGGCAGAGCGGAACACGGCCCGGCCCCAACGACCCGCACCATCCCCGACCGTGATCGGGTCCCCGTCGCGTAGCCGCAATACGCGGGCCAGGTGGTGGCGGTCACCAGGATCCAACAACGGGGCCGACGCATCAGTCACGAACACATGCGGACCCCCATGACCGTCAGGGAGAACCGCTTTACCCGGGATGTCGTTCACCGGTCCCGCCGGGCCTACCGGAACGCCGAGCGGATCT
>DPMC01000297.1 GCA_003541675.1 Acidimicrobiaceae bacterium
CCTACCGGAACGCCGAGCGGATCTTGGAAATGAGGCCCCCATCGGCGTCGGCTACCACCTCGCCCCGCTCGTCAGCCAGAGCCCTCAGGAGAGCCTCGGCCTCTTCGCTGAGTTCGGTCGGCGTGTCGACGTGCACCTCGACCACCAGGTCACCACGACCACGTCCCTGCAGGTGGGGAACGCCCCGACCCCTGAACCGGAACACCTCACCGGTCGGCGTCCCGCGCGGAATGGCCAACTCCTCGACGCCGTCCAGGGTCTCATAGTCCAGGATCACCCCTAGGCCCGCCTGTGTCATCGGCAGATGCAACCGGTGAAGAAGATCGACGCCGTGGCGTTCGAAAATCGGATGGGGTCGCACCTGTATCCGAACGTAGAGATCGCCGGCCGGTCCACCCCGTGGCCCCACGGCACCGCGTCCCGTCAGGCGAAGGGTCGTCCCTTCGTCGACGCCGGCTCGAACCTGGACGGTGAAGGAGCGCTCTTCGACGCTCCGACCCTCGCCGCCGCAACTCCCGCACGGGTTAGCGATGACCTGTCCACGACCCGAACACGTCGGACAGGCCGTACTGGTCACCATCTGGCCCAGCATCGACTGACGAACCCGTTGGACCTGACCGGCACCACCGCATCCACTACACGTCTCAGGACTGGAGCCGGGCGCGGCACCGGTGGCTTCACAGTCCTCGCAGACCACGGCCGTCCGCACCGAGACCTCGGCGTCGGAACCGAACACCGCCTCCTCGAAGTCGACCTCGAGAACTGTCTCCAGGTCCTCGCCGGAAACCGGGCCGGCATGACGTCGTCCTCCTCCACCGAAGCCACCGCCGCCGAACGGGGATCCGGATCCACCGAAGCCCGAGTTTCCGAAGAAGGACTCGAAGATGTCGCCGAAACCGGCGAACGGATCGCCGGGGCCTGCGGACCCGGTATGTCCGAAGCGGTCGAACCGGTCACGACGTTCGGGGTCGGACAGCACCTCGTAGGCAGCGGCCACTGCCTTGAATTCCGCTTCAGCCGCACCGGCATTGCCGCCGTGGTTCGCGTCAGGGTGGTGTTCACGGGCCAGTCGTCTATACGACTTCTTGATCTCGTCGAACGTGGCGTCCCGGGACACACCCAAAACGTCGTACGGATCACGTTCGGTCATCTCCGGCGTCTCCCGCTCAGCCTTCTGTGAGACGGTCGCCGAGGCGCCGTCCGACGACGGCCACGGTGGCGAGGGCCTGCGAGTAGTCCATGCGGGTCGGGCCGAGCACGCCGATCGACCCGGCGGCCTCACCGTCGATCTCATAGGGCGCCACGACCAGCGAACAGTCGGCCAGAGGTTCGATCCCCGTCTCGGTGCCGATCGCCACGCTCATACCGCGGTCAATCACGTCACGGATCATCGTCACCACGATGAACTGGCGTTCCAATACGTCCAGTACTTGACGTACCCGCTCGACTTCGCCGAACGCCGCGGCCACCCGGGACGTCCCGCCCACAAAGGCCCGATCTGCCGACTCGGTGCGTGCTTCGAGGATTCGGCTGACCACGGTGAGCACCGCGTCGACCTTGTCGTCGCCGGTCACCGGCGTATCGGGGACCGCCGACAGGCTGTGGCCGATGAGGGCCGCTGACAGGTGAGCCGCCGCTATGGCCAGCGTGGCTTCCGACGGATCCTCTGACGGACCGATCAACTCGAGCGTGTGCTTTTCTACGGTTCCGTTGGCCATGACCAGCACCAGCAGCGCGAGGTCACGGGTGAGGCCCACCACCTGAACTGACCGGACCTCCTGATGGTCGCGATCGGGTGCCAGCACGACTGCGGCACTTCCAGTGAGGTCCGAGAGGAGACTGCTCGTGTCGGAGAGCATCTGTTCCATCTCGCGGTGCGACCGGCGGAAGAACGCCTGGACCTGCTCGCGGTCCGCGGCGTCCAACGGTCCGGGCCCCTCCATACGGTCCACAAAGAAGCGATAGGCCTTCTCAGTCGGCACCCGGCCCGCCGAGGTGTGGGGCTGAACCAGGTAGCCCTGCTCCTCAAGGTTGGCTAGTTCGTTACGAACGGTGGCTGCTGAGACCCCGACGTCGCCGGATCCCGCAATACGCGCTGATCCCACGGGCTGCGCGGTGTCGATGTACTCCTCGACCACCGCGCTCAGAATTGCCGCCTTCCGGTCCTCCAACACGGCACCGATGCTACCGGCGGGGCCCCCGGCGGCCCGTGGGGTCCACGCCCTCATTTCTGTCAGACGAGCCGGCCAGGACGCTTAGTTGTCCAGACTGGGCCCACTCGTGTCATTCGTCGAGCTTGAGGGCGGAGATGAAGGCTTCCTGGGGCACGTCTACGCGTCCGATGGACTTCATCTTCTTCTTGCCCTCCTTCTGCTTCTCCAACAGTTTTCGTTTCCGTGTGATGTCACCGCCATAGAGCTTGGCCGTGACGTCCTTGCGGAAGGCCCGGACGGTCTGCCGGGCGATGATCCGACCTCCGATGGCCGCCTGGATCGGGACCTCGAACTGCTGACGGGGAATGAGCTCCTTTAGCTTGGCCGTCATCTTCCGGCCGTACACGTCGGCATTGTCGCGGTGAACTACCGCCGAGAAGGCATCGACCGGTTCGCCATGCAGCAAGATGTCGACCTTCACCAGGTCGGACTGGCGATAGCCCTCTGGCTCGTAGTCGAGGCTGGCGTACCCCTGGGTGCGACTCTTCATGTGGTCGAAGAAGTCAATGACCACTTCAGCGAGAGGCAGGTGGTACTTGATCTCGACCCGTTCGGGCGAAAGGTACGTGATGCCCTCCAGCTCGCCACGACGTTCTTGACAGAGTTCCATCAGAGCGCCCGTGAAGGCCGTCGGCGTGATGACGTGAGCCAACAGGAACGGTTCTTCGATGTTGGCGATTTCGCCGGCCGGCGGAAGGTCGCACGGGTTGTCGATCTCGACCACATCTCCGTTGGTGCATACCACCCGGTATTCAACGGACGGAGCCGTCGTGATGAGACTCAGGTCGAACTCCCGTTCCAGACGCTCGCGCACGATCTCCATGTGGAGTAGCCCCAGGAAACCGCACCGGAAGCCGAATCCAAGGGCCCCGGAGGTCTCGGGCTCGTAGGTGAAGCTTGAATCGTTGAGTCGCAGCTTCTCGAGGGCCTCCCGGAGGTCGTTGAACTCATCGCCGTCGATCGGGTACAGGCCGCTGAACACCATGGGTTGAGGCTCGCGGTACCCCTCGAGGGCCTCGGTCGAACCGTTCCGGCTGGTGGTGACCGTCTCGCCAGAGCGGGCCTCGCCGACGTCCTTGATACCGGCCAGCAGGTAGCCCACCTCACCGGGGCCAAGTTCAGCCACCGGCGTCAAGTCGGGTCGCCGAACGCCGATCTCATCGGCAACGTGGACCGCGTTGGCCTGCATGAACCGCAGCGAAGTCTCGGCCGGGAGGCGGCCGTTCACCACCCGGATGGAGGACACCACGCCCCGGTACTGGTCAAAATGGCTGTCGAAGACCAGGGCCTGGAGTGGGGCGTCCGGGTCGCCCACAGGTGGGGGTGTGCGTTCGACCACTGCATCGAGTAGTTCGGCGACGCCCTCCCCGGTCTTGGCGCTGATGTGCAGGATCTCCTCTGCCGGGATCCCCAGCACCTGTTCGATCTCCTCCGCATACCGGTCCGGCTCGGCGGCCGGGAGGTCGATCTTGTTGAGGGCGGCCACGATCTCGAGGTCGTTCTCCAGTGCCAGGTAGCAATTAGCAAGCGTCTGGGCTTCGATCCCCTGGGCGGCGTCGACCACCAGAATCACGCCCTCGCAAGCCGCCAACGACCGACTCACCTCGTAGCCGAAATCAACGTGCCCCGGGGTGTCGATCAGGTTGATGACTGCATCGCCCCAGTCGAGGCGGACGCTCTGCAACTTGATGGTGATGCCCCGTTCCCGCTCGAGTTCCATCGAGTCGAGGTACTGGGCCCGCATCTCCCGGGGGTCCACGGCACCGCACAGCTCCAGCATGCGATCGGCAAGTGTGGACTTGCCGTGATCGATGTGGGCGATGAT
>DPMC01000133.1 GCA_003541675.1 Acidimicrobiaceae bacterium
CCGGGTCACCATCACCGACCAGGCCCTGGTCGCAGCGGCGAACCTGGCCGACCGGTACATCTCGGACCGGCACCTCCCCGACAAGGCCATCGACCTCATCGACGAGGCCGGTTCCCGCATGCGGATCAAGCGCATGGACACGCCCGACGACATGCGTGAGATCGAAACTGATCTGGCCGAGGTGGTGCAGCGTAAGAAGGCGGCCGTCGAGTCTCAGGACTTCGAAGAGGCTGGTCGCCTGCGCGACACCGAAAAGGAACTTCTGACCCGCAAGGAGGCAAAGGAGGCCGAACTCAAGTCGTCCGGTCAGGACCTGTTCGACGAGGTTGACGAGGAGGCCATAGCCGAGGTCCTCTCGGTGTGGACCGGCATCCCCGTCTACAAGCTGACCGAGGAGGAGACCCAGAAGCTCCTAAAGATGGAGGACGAACTCCACAAGCGGGTCATCGGCCAGGAGGACGCCATCAAAGCGGTCAGCCAGGCCATTCGGCGCACCCGGGCCGGCCTCAAGGATCCAAAGCGCCCGTCGGGGTCGTTCATCTTCCTGGGCCCGTCGGGCGTGGGTAAGACCGAGCTGGCCAAGACGTTGGCCGAGTTCCTGTTCGGTGACGAGCAGGCCCTCATCTCACTTGACATGTCGGAGTACATGGAGAAGCACACGGTGAGCCGTCTCGTCGGTTCGCCCCCCGGCTACGTGGGCTACGAAGAGGGCGGCCAGCTCACCGAGGCGGTGCGTCGCCGCCCGTTCTCCGTGGTGCTGTTCGACGAGGTTGAAAAGGCCCACCCGGACGTCTTCAACACGCTGCTCCAGATTCTCGAGGAGGGTCGCCTGACCGATTCGCAGGGTCGCAGCGTCGACTTCCGCAACACCGTGCTGATCATGACGTCCAATCTCGGTACGGCCGACTTGCGAAAGGCCAACCTTGGCTTCGCCAAGGCCGACGAGGCGGTCAGCTACGAGCGGATGAAGGCCAAGGTCAACGATGCCCTCAAGGCGCACTTCCGGCCGGAGTTCCTAAACCGCATCGACGACACGATTGTCTTCCATGAGCTCTCGCTGGCCGAGGTGACCCGCATCGTCGACCTGATGGTCGTGCGGTTGTCCACCCAGTTGTCGGGCCAGGGCATGGGCCTGGAGCTCACCGAGGCGGTCAAGCACCACCTGGCCGAGCAAGGCTACGACCCGTCGATGGGTGCCCGTCCGTTGCGTCGGGCCCTCCAGCGTCTTGTCGAGGATCCGTTGTCCGAGCGCCTGCTTCACAAGGAGTTCGCTGCTGGCGACATTGTCGTGGTCGACGTCGAGGACGCGCCCGATGACGGCGACGCCAAAGGCACCAGGCAGGTGGTCTTCCGGGCCGGCGCCGGATTCGAGCCACCGACCGTCGAGATGGCGGTCGAGGGCGCGGAGTAGCCGCACCTCCCTTTCGCTCGGTCTGTCTCCCGGTCCGATGAACACCCCTATTCGGTTAGGACGCGCGTCGGCCATCCTCGGCCTGTTGTTGGTGGTCCTGACCAGCGCCGCCTGCCGGGTCGATGCCACGGTCACCGTGGACGTCGCCGAAAACGGCACGGGACACGTCGACCTCCTCGTCGAACTGGACTCGGCGGCAGTTGAGGCCCTCGGCGGACTCGATGAGCGGGTCCGGGTGGGTGACCTCGTTGAGGCCGGCTGGGTGATCAGCGGGCCCGAGACCATTGGAGGGTCGGCCCGGATCAGCGCCCGCAAGGCCTTCGACCATCCGGATCGGCTGGCTGCCGTGCTGGCCGAGGTGGTCGGACCGACCGCTATCTCCCAGGTTCGGCTGGTGCGTGAGCGGGCCTTTGCCGAGACCACGTGGCGCCTCGATGGTCGGATTGACCTCTCGCCGGGCTTGGACTTGCTGGCTGACGCCGACCTCGCCGAGGTCCTCGACGGGTTGCCGTTCGCCCGCTCCGACGGTGAGTTAGCGGACCTGGCTGGATGCCCCGACGGATCCTGTGACCCGACGGCATCGTTTTCTCTCACCCTGCTGGCCGAGATGCCCACCAATCCGGAGCAGGTCCCCGAGCAAGTCACCGGGCTTGGTGTCGCGGAGGGGGTGTCGAGCGGATCGTGGACGGTGGTGCTCGGAGACCCGGCGCCCACCCTCTTTCACGCCACCGGGGTGCTTACCGACTCCACCCCACGGACGTGGCGCACGGTGTCGATCATCTCGGGCGGCCTGTTCCTTCTGGTGTCGGTCTTCCAGATCCTCCGTCTGGTGATGGTCCGTCGTCGACGGAAGGCCGCGGTCGAGGGGCCGGGTTCCGACCGATCGGGACAGGCCTCGGTAACGGCGCCCTCGCCGGTCATCGAGATGGTTCGGCCGGCCACGTCATCGGAGGGCCGGACGTTGCGCCTGGTGGTTCTGGGCGGCATCGGTGTGGTGTGGGATCCGGGCAGCGATCCCGAGGGACTCCTCGTGCCGTTCGTGCGCGACAACGGCGGTGTAGTGGATCCCGGTGAGGTTGCCGACCGGTACCGGGCGGCCAGCCTTGGACATCTCTCCAGTGGCGAGTTCTGGGCCGCCGTCGGCGTGCCGGGCGAGGCCGACACGCTCGATTCGACCTACCTGTCGCGGGTGCGGATGCGGGCCGACGTCCAGCCGTTCCTAGATCGGATGGAGCAGCGGGGCCTGCCCGTGGCGTGTCTGACCAATGCGGTGCTGCCGTGGTCGATGCAGTTGCGGCGTCGCTTCGGGCTGGACCAGCGGGTCGATCCGTGGGTGGCCTCCGGGGAGATCGGGGCCCGTAAGCCCAGTCCGGCCATGTTCGAAGCTCTGCGGCGGATGTCCAGCGTGGAGTACGCCGACATGTTGCTCATCGATTCGGAACCGGTCACCCTGGACGCGGCACGAAGCTTGGGCATTTCCACGGTGTTGCTGCGTGGCTCGGCACTTGTGCCCGAGGGGTTCTCCCATCCGGTCATCGACGGGTTCGCTGGCCTCTTCCGGGCCCGCCCCACCTGACCCTGTCACAGGCGGTTCGTAGGTTCGGTCCCATGGCGAGCCTCACCACCGGATCCCGTACCCGCACCACGTTCGAGTGCACCTCGTGTGGCACCCCACACCCCAGTTGGGTTGGCAGGTGCGGTAGTTGCGGCGACTGGAACGCCCTGATGGAGGTTCCGGTAGTCCGGTCCGGTGGCTCGAGCGTGCTCGCCGCGGCGAACCTCGGGATCGGCGAGGTTCGGCCCATGTCGACGTTGGCCCCCGACGAGTCGGCCGCGGTGCCTACCGGTATGGCTGAAGCCGATCGGGCGTTCGGAGGGGGCCTGGTACCCGGCTCGGTCACCCTGCTGGGCGGCGAGCCGGGCATCGGGAAGTCGACCCTCACCTTGCAACTCGCCGCCGCACGGGTCGGTGCTGGCGGCCGGGTCCTGCTGGTCAGCGCCGAGGAGTCTGCGGGTCAGGTTCGGTTGCGGGCCGAGCGGTTGGGCGCTGTGCACGACGACCTCTGGTTGGCCAGCGATACCTCTGTCGAGGCGATCCTGGCCCATCTCGATCAACTCGAACCCGACTTACTCATCGTGGATTCGGTGCAGACCGTCCACCTAGCCGTCGAGGGCGGTGCGCCCGGTTCGGCCGGCCAAGTCCGGGCGTCGGCGCAACGCCTGGTGGTCGAGGCCAAGGCCCGTGCGTTGGCCACCGTGCTGGTCGGTCATGTCACCAAGGATGGTTCGCTGGCCGGACCCAAGACACTGGAACACGTGGTCGACACGGTGGCAGAGCTGACCGGTGATCGCCATCACGCCCTGCGGATGCTGCGGGTCGTCAAGCACCGTTTCGGTCCAACCGACGAGATCGGCCTGTTCGCGATGGACGCCGACGGGCTGCAGTCCGTCGACGACCCCAGTCGACTTTTTCTGGCCGACCGGGCCCCCGACGTTGCTGGTTCAGTGGTCCTGCCCGCGCTGGAGGGGCATCGGCCGCTCCTATTGGAGGTTCAGGCCCTAGTGGTCCGTTCGTCCACACATCACCCTCGGCGTTCACCCCAGGGTCTCGACGGGCGCCGGCTGGCGCTGTTACTGGCGGTTCTGGAACGTCGCGTCGGCATCGATCCCGGAGCACTTGACGTGTACGCCACCGTGGTGGGTGGCGCTCAGGCCACCGAACCGGCCGCTGACCTTCCCCTCGCCCTCGCCATTGTGTCCGCCGTGGTGGGTCGTCCACTGGGGTCGGACACTGTGGCCCTCGGCGAGGTGGGCCTCGGTGGGGAGCTGCGTCAGGTGACTGGCACCGGTCGGCGCCTTATGGAGGCCGCCCGCCTGGGTTTTCGGCGTGCTGTCGTTCCGGCGTCCACACCTGGTCTGCCCGACGGCATCGAACTGGTCCGCGTTGCCACCCTCGCCGAGGCCGTCGCCGCCGTCGGCCTGCTCCCCGCAGGGGGTGCCAGCCGGGATCGCTGACTGCTAGGAACGTCCCCGTGCGAATCGAACTGCCCTCGGGCACCGCCGCCGAACTGGTTCAATCGCCGTCGGGTCCTGTGGATCAAGCCCCTTCAGAAAGAGGTCTGGTGGTGATCCCGGACGTCATGGGGATGCGACCCCTGTTCGACGACCTTGTGGCGCGTCTGGCCGCCGAGACCGGTTGGACGGTGGCTGCCTTCGAGCTCTATCCGGGTCGCGAGCAACTCGACGTGGGCGACCGTCTGGTCGCCGCTTCGACGCTGCACGACGACCGGGTACTGGGCGATGCCATGGCTGCCGCGGAGGCCACTGGGGCTGGCACGGTGTCGATTCTGGGCTTCTGCATGGGCGGGATGTACGCCCTCAAGGCGGTGGGAACCGGGCGTTTCGAGCGGTCGTGCCCGTTCTACGGAATGATTCACGTGCCCGAGGCCTGGCAGGGCCCGGGCCAACGGGAGCCGTTGGATGCGATGGCTGCTGGCGATCCGTCGTCGGTGCTGGCGGTGATCGGCACGGCCGACGCATGGACGCCACCAGGCCACGTTGACGAACTCGAGGCCGCCGGCGCGACGGTTCTTCGCTACGAGGGCGCCGACCACGGTTTCGTGCACGACGCATCGCGACCGGCCCACCGGGCCGACGACGCGGCGGATGCGTGGGCGAAGGTTCTCGACTGGCTGGCCGGCTGAGCCGGACCTGGCCAACTGGAGCGAGCTACCTGGAGCGGATCGTCAACTGTTCGCGGTTAGTGATCCGGTAGGTGCGGTCAATTTGTTCGATCCACCCCAGTCGGATGAACGATGCGATGGCCTTGTTGACCCGCTCCCGTGATGCGCCGACCATTCCGGCTAGCTCTTCTTGGGTGATGGGCAGCGAGAACTCGTCATCCTCGCCAGCCAGTTCCAGTAGTCGCTTGGCGGTGCGTCCGGTCACGTCCAGGAACACCGAGTCGGCCAGAGCGGCGTCCATGGTCCGCAGTCGCCCGGTCAGCATGTCGACCACCCGCCACAGCAGGGTCGGGTCGGCTTCGTAGATGTCGCGTACCGGTCCGTACGGCACGGTGGTGACCACCGAGGTTTCCAGCGCCCGGGCTCCGGCCGAGCGGCCCCGCCCGTCGAACAGGCCCATCTCGCCGAACAGATCTCCCTCCTCCATGAGGGCCACCATTGACTCGCGGCCGTCGATGGACTTGTTGGCGATAGCGATCCGTCCTGACACCACCACGAACAGTTCATCGGGGGCCTCGCCCTCGCGGAACAGCACGTCACCACGCCGCAACTCAAGGTCCTGGCCGGCGGCCACGATCGCTCCGAGGGCATCGTCATCTAGCCTGGCGAACAGGGTGGTTTCACTGAAGAGCGTGGTGTCTGGCATGCCGATTGGCCATGCTAGTGAGATGCAACGGACCCCACCGGCATCGACAAGAGCGCCAGTAGCTGTTTCGGTCCAGGTCCGCCATCGGGGGTCGGCCTGATGAGCGTCTGGACGATCGTGGTGGCTGCTGGCCATGGTGAACGTTTCGGTGGCGATAAACAGGCTGCCGATCTGGGTGGGCGACCGGTGGTAGCCCACAGCGTGGCCACGGCGGCTGGGGCCTCAGACGGCGTTGTCGTGGTGGTTGCTCCCGAGCGACTGGCTGCTGCCGAGGAACTGGTGGGAGGCGTCCAGGGAGTGGTGTCCGTGGTGACCGGCGGCGTCACTCGTTCCGCATCGGTGCGGGCCGGGTTGACTGCGGTACCCGACGATG
>DPMC01000149.1:0-2126 GCA_003541675.1 Acidimicrobiaceae bacterium
GTCACCATCGGTGGCTCCCCGGTTCGGCCTCAGTCTCGGGCGGCGACGGCGCGGGGGCCACCATTCTGAGCGTTTCGATCCGGCGACCGTCGACAGCCAGGACCTCGATGCGCCAACCCTCGTGGTCGATCCTCGCCGTGGGCTCGGGGATCCGCCCCAGCCGATGGAGGACGTACCCGGCCAGGGTTTCGTACGGGCCATCGGGGATGGCGAATCCCGTGGCCTCGTATACGTCGTCGGGGCCGAGCCGTCCTGAGACCACGATGTTGCCGGGGCCGTCTACCTGGGTTCGCGGAAGTGGCGCCGACTTTCCGGTGAGGTCCAGCAGGTCATCGTCGATCTCACCGATGAGTTCCTCGACCACATCTTCCTCGGTCACCAGACCAGCGGTTCCTCCATGCTCGTCGACCACGACAGCCAGGGCGCTGCGCGCTGCCCGGAAGTCGTCCATGAGGCCATCGAGCGCCCGGGTCTCTGGGACAGCCAGCGCCGGTGCCATCAGTTCGGCGACCGGCACCCGATCTCGCGAGTCGCGGGCAATGGTCAACAGCGCCTTCACGTGGACGATGCCCACCACATGGTCGAGATCGCCGTCAATCACCGGGAACCGGGAACAACCCGTTCGTTCCGCCTCGGCCAACAGGTCGGCGCCCACCGCTGAGACCTCCAGCGAGTGGACGTCGAGTCGCGGCACAAGTACTTCGGCGGCCACCTTGTCGGCCAGCCGAACCGAGCGCGTCAGCAGGGCCACGTCGTCGGGATCCAGCGTCTCGTCGGCCGAGGTTCGGATCAGGTCCCCGATTTCGTCGAGCGTCCGCGACGGGTCGAGGTCGGTCCGCGGGATCACTCCCAGGCGACGTACCACGGCGTTGGCGGCCCCGTCGAGCACCGCCACCAACGGGCGACCAATCACACCGATGACCGTCACCGCGGGAGCCAAGCCGCGAGCGAGGGGCTCGGGCGCAGCCAAGGCCAGGTACTTGGGCACCTGTTCGCCCACCACGAGGTGCAGACCAGTCGCCACGAGAATGGCCACCACTACCGACGCCCCGGTCGGGTGGTCATCGCCGGTCAAGATGCGCGCCACCGTTGGCTCGGCCACGAAACCCAGTAGCAGCGCTGACAGGGTGATCCCGAACTGGGCTCCGGAAAGATGCGAAGTCAAGCGGTGCAGGAGGGCGCGGACCCGCCGGGCCCTCGGGTCGCCGGCAGTGGCAGCCGCCTCGATTCGGGCCCGGTCCACGGCCACCAGGCTGAACTCGGCCGCCACGAAGAACGCGTTGGTGATCAGCAGCGCGGCGATAGCCATCAAACCCGTGGAGGTGGACATCTGGTCTAAGGCTACCGACGCCCGTCAACCGGTAACGGCCGATGCGAGCCCTCAGAAATAGTTCGATACGTTAACCATCATGACCAACCCTCCTGCCGACTCGCCTCCCGCCAAGGAGGGGCATCCCGCCAGGGAGGTCGACGCCGCCCGGGCCGCAGCCAAGCTGGCCCGCCAGATCACCATTCCCCTGACCGAACACCAGCTCAGCCTCTCCCAGTACCGGGTCCTCGTCTTCCTCGACGAGGGCGGCGCCGCGCCCTCCGACTTGGCCGACCGGCTCTCGGTCAGCCGCCCGTCGATCACCGCACTGATGGACGGGCTAGGAGAGCGAGACCTCGTCGAGCGCCACGACGACCCCGACGACGGACGACGGGTTGTCCACCACCTGACCGAAAGCGGCCGACGGATCCTCGAGATCGCCGACCGTGCGGTGGCCGACCGCCTCATGGCGCTCGGAGCACACGTGAACGCCGGCGACCCCACGCCGCTTATCGAGAACCTCAGCAAGTTCGGCGACGCCATCCGTGCTGCCCGTGCCGCCGGTACCGCCTGACCCGATGGGAGCAAAGAAGGCGACGCCCCAGATCGATCCCGACACCTCTAAGGGCTGGTTCCGTCGGCTCCTCCCGATGATCGTCGCTCGACGGGCCGCCTTCACCGTTGTCCTGGTGACCGGACTTGTGGGCCTCGCCCTCCAGGTCTCTGTCCCTATGGTCCTGCGGCAGGCCGTCGACCGGTCACTAGGCGGCCTCGACGGTTCCGCGGCCTTCGCCGACCTGGAGCGCCACGCCATCCT
>DPMC01000149.1:2501-3181 GCA_003541675.1 Acidimicrobiaceae bacterium
ACCTACCGGTACCTCCTCTTTGGCACGGCATGTCGGATCGAGACTGACCTGCGGGACACCGTCTACCAGCACCTAACCCGGCTCTCGTTCTCCTTCTACGACCGGGTGGCGGCTGGTGAGGTGATCTCCCGAGCCAACTCCGACATCCGCTCCATTCAACTCCTGCTGGCCTTCGGTCCGCTGGCCGGCCTCTCGGCAGTCAGCTTTCTCATGGCCTTCGGATTCATGCTCAGCATCCACGTGCCACTCACGTTGGTCACCGTCTCCACCATGCCGTTCGTCTTCGTGCTAGGCCAGAAACTCCGCGACCGGGTCTTTCCCCTGTCGTGGGTCACCCAGGGTCGTATGGCCGAAGTGGCCATGGTGGTCGACGAGAACGTCAACGGGACCCGGGTCGTCAAGTCGTTTGCCGCCGAATTCGACCAGATCGCCCTATTGGCAAGGGCCGCCGACCGTCTCCGCTGGTCGGCTACCGCCCTGATTGAAGCCCGCGCCCGATTCAATCCAATGATTGAGGCCCTCCCCCGCCTCGGCATGGCCCTCGTGCTGCTCTACGGCGGCCACCTGGCCATCGACGGTCAGGTGGGGGTCGGCTCACTCCTGGCCTTCAGCGGATACGTGACCATGATCGCCATGCCGTTCCGAATGTTCGGCTTCGTCCTCATCCAGGCGCAACGGGC
>DPMC01000003.1 GCA_003541675.1 Acidimicrobiaceae bacterium
CCGGCGGCCCGCCCGGCCCGCGACTATCTGCGAGCCCGGGGGTACGGCGGCGAGGTGGCCCGTCGCTTCCAGATCGGGTGGGCACCCGACGACTGGTCGCTGCTTTCCAGGGAACTCCACCTGTCCGACGAAGACCTGAAAGCCACCGGACTCGGCGGGATCAACAAGCGAGGTGGCCAGTACGACTTCTTCCGGGCCCGGATCGTGTTCCCGATCTTCGACGTCCAGGGGAATCCGGTGGGCTTCGGAGGCCGGAAGCTGCCAGACGGGGAGGGCCCGAAGTACAAGAACACCTCAGATGCCGCCGAGTACTACTCGAAGTCCGACGTGCTCTACGGCCTCCATTGGGCAAAGGCCGAGGCGGGGCGCCTCGACGAACTGGTGGTATGCGAGGGCTACACCGATGTCATCGGCTGCCATCTGGCCGGCATCGAGCGGGCGGTGGCTACCTGCGGGACAGCCCTCACCCCCAGCCACGCTCGACTCATCGGCCGGTTCGCCCGACGGGTGGTGCTGGCCTTCGACGCCGACGGAGCTGGCCAGGCGGCGGCCGAGCGGGTCTACGCCTGGGAGGAGGAGTTCGGCCTCCAGTTCGCGGTCGCCGCCCTTCCCGAGGGAGCCGACCCAGGTGACCTGGCCGGGTCGGACCCGGAGGCGTTGCGGCAGGCTATTGATGGCGCTCGCCCGTTCCTGGAGTTCCGCGTGGACAGGGTGCTGGCCCGCGGCGACCTGGACTCTGCCGAAGGTCGGGCCCGGGCAGCCACCGAGGCCATGACGCTGGTCGCCGAGCACCCGGACTCGCTGGTACGTGACCAGTACGCCATGAGTATCGCCGACCAGTGCCAGGTGGGCATCGACGAACTCAGAAGGCGGGGGGCGGCAGCTGTGGCAGCCGGCCCGAGGGGACGGACCGTGCCCGCCTCGGACAGGACCGCAGCGGGAGCATCGCCGGACACCGGTCACCTCACTCCTGAGACCCAGGCGCTCCGTCTACTCGTCCACCGACCGGACCCGATCAGCGTCCACCTCTCGCCCGTGCTTTTCGACGATCGACTCAATCGTGCGGCCTATCTGGCGCTGAGGGAGGCTGGTGACCTCCACGGAGCCCGCGCGAAAGTGGAGCCCGACGTGGCCGACCTGATGGGAAAGCTGGCCGTTCAGGACGCGACCGATGACGAGCCGCTCGGTGTGTTGACCCGCCTGGCCTATCTGGCCGCCGAGCGTGCTGCCGTGAGACTCGAAGCCGAGGCTCGATCCTCGGGCGACCTCGCGGGGTATCAGCCCGTGATCTCCTTCCTTCGGACCGAAGTGATGAAGCTGAGAGAGCCGGTGGCCGAGGGCGCCGATCTAGAGGAATTGCTAACTTGGCTCAACGACCACGACGAGGGGGCTGAGGGGAGGGTCGATGGCTGACGCCGCTCCCAGATCACAGATTTGGTCCGGGGTTTCGGAGTTCGAAGTCGCACGCTTGCTGCGTCGGGGCCGCGACCGCGGCAGCCTCGGCCTAGACGAGGTCATCGACGTCCTGCGCGACGCTGAGATCACCCCGGAGTTGATCTCCGACGTCCGGCGCCGGTTGGAAGCCGATGGCATCGAGTTCGACGAGACAGTGGCCGTCGAGGCTGGTCCAGACGAGGTAATGCGACTAACGAGGGCCAGCAAGGCCGAGTACCGGGCTCGTCCAGAGACCCTGGCCGATGCCGGTGGAGTCGCTGATTCGACCCGCCTGTACCTCCGTGAGATCGGGCAGGTCGCCCTGCTGACCGCCCGTGAAGAGGTGGAGTTGGCTGACGGCATCCGGAATGGAAACGAAGCCGAGGGGCGCCTGGCTGACCTAGCGGCAGCTGGCGATCTGAGTCGGACGGACCGGGCGGAGCTGGCGTCCCTGAAGCGGCTGCAACGACGCGGCGACCGTGCCCGGGACCGCCTAACGCGGGCCAATCTCCGGTTGGTCGTTTCCGTGGCCAAGAAGTACGGGGGTCGCGGCCTGCCGCTTCTCGACCTCTTCCAGGAGGGGAACCTCGGTCTCATGCGGGCCGTGGAGAAGTTCGATGCCGGCAAGGGCTTCAAGTTCTCGACCTATGCCACCTGGTGGATCCGCCAATCAATCACCCGCGCCATTGCCGATCAGTCGCGGACCATACGAATCCCCGTCCACAAGGTCGACGCCATGAACCGCGTGCTCCGTGTCCAGCGTGATCTAGCCCAGGAGCTAGAGAGGGAACCGTCCCATGCAGAGATCGGCGATCGGGCGGTGGTTACGCCCGAGGAGGTGGAAAGCCTGCTCAGGCTGGCCAGCGAGCAGGACAATCCGCTCTCGCTCGACTCGCCGATGGGGGAAGAGCAGGATGCGAGCCTGGCCGACCTTGTGGCCGATCCGCGGGCTATCGCTCCGGTCGATGCGGCCACCCGCCGTCTGTTGGGAGAGGCCGTGCTGGCTGCCCTCGATGAGCTGGATGATCGCGAGAAGGACGTAGTCCGCATGCGGTTCGGTCTAGACGGGACCGAGCCTCAGACCCTTGAACAGGTCGGCGCCCACTTCGGCGTGACACGCGAACGGGTGCGTCAGATCGAGGCTCGGACCATGTCCAAGTTGAAGCATCCGAACCGCCCGCAGCGGCTTCGGGACTACCTGGACGACGACTGACGCTACGACCGGCTACACGTCTGATCGAGGTCTTCGGCCCGGCCGGGAGATGGGGTGCCTCTGGTATCCTGCGCACGCCCATTC
>DPMC01000066.1 GCA_003541675.1 Acidimicrobiaceae bacterium
AGCAGGCCGTCAGGCAGGCCGCCAGCGAGGCCGCCCGCCATGCTGATCCGGATGCCTCAGCTCGCGAACACGCGCTGGACGTGCTGTCGGTGATCGAATCAGTGCTGGAGGATCCGGGCGTGATCATCGCCGCCCAGATCCATCAGATGAAGGGCGAGCTGGTGGCCCGTCTCAAGATGGAAGGCGTCGAGTACGAAGAGCGGATGGAACGGCTCGCCGAAGTCGAGCAACCCCGCCCCCTCAAGGAGCTCCTGTACGGAACCTTCGACGTCTTCCGAAGCCACCACCCATGGGTGGGCACGGAGAACGTGAAGCCCAAAGCGGTGGCCCGTGAGCTCTACGAGACTGGCTTCGACTTCCGCCAGTACATCGAACACCATGGCCTGAAGCGTTCTGAGGGCACGGTGCTTCGCTACCTCGGCGAGGCCTACAAGGCACTGGTCCAGACGGTGCCCGAAGATTGCCGAACCGAGGCGATCCGAGACATCGAGGCGTGGCTGGGCGAGATGGTTCGTCAGGTCGACTCCAGCCTCATTGACGAGTGGGAGAAGCTCCGCAACCCCGAAGACCCATCGCCCGAGGGCAAAGCAGCCGACACTGGCCCAGAACGACCCGACGTGACCCGCAATGCCCGGGCCTTCAAGATCATGGTCCGCAACGAGGTGTTCCGCTGGGTGCAGTTGCTGTCGCGCCGTCGTCTCGATGACCACGAATCCCTGGCCGAGGTTCCCGCGGTCGACGACGCCCGCCGGACCGGCGCTGACGTCGCCGAGGCCATTGCCCCCTACTGGGAGGAGCATTCCGTGCTTCCCACCGACAGCCACGCCCGGGGAGGCACGTTCTTTGTACTCGATGACTCTGGTGGAGTAGGGGCCGCCCGCTGGCCGGTCGTCCAGACCATTGCCGATCCCAAGGGGCACGACGAGTGGGTGCTCGAGGGTCAGGTCGACCTGGAGGCCAGCCGCGAAGAAGGCCGGGCCGTGGTCCGCCTCGGTGCCATCCGTCGGCTCTAGAACTCCCGCTCGGCCACGAAACGGGCCAGGCCGGTCAACTCGTCAACTGCTCCGACCTCCAGACCTACCCCGTCAATGGCGGCCAGTGCAGCGTCCAGGCGGCGGCGGGCTTCAGCAATCGTGTCCTCTCGGCCACCGGCTGCCTCGATGACAGCAGAGGCCCGATCTACGTCATCATCGGAGAGATCGCCAGCCACGTTGTAGACGGCCCGGAGTTCGGCGGCCGCTGTTCCCCCGCCGGACAGCACGCAGGCCACCGGCATCGACTTCTTACGTTCCCGGAGGTCGTTGCCGGCCGCCTTACCGGTCACCGACGGGTCTCCCCAGATGCCCAGCACGTCGTCGACGGCCTGGAAGGCTAGGCCAAGTTCCTGCCCGTAGACCTCCAACGCGTCGACCTGGTCGGTGGGCGCCCCAGCAAGCACGGCACCGACCGATGCCGAGTACCCGAGTAGGGCGCCGGTCTTGTCGGCTTCCATGGCCAGGCAGGCCGCTAGGTCAACCTCGGGGAGGTCATCGAAGGCCATGTCGGCGGACTGACCGGCGATCATCGCCGTGGTAGCCGTCAACAGCCGGATGGTGGCCCTCACTCGCTCGGCTGAGGGCTCTCCGCCGGACTGACCAGCAGGCGTGTCGAGCAGTACTTGGAAGGCCAGGTTGTGAAGGGCGTCGCCCGAGATCACCGCGTCGTCCACCCCGAAGACTGCCCACACCGTCGGACGGTGCCGTCGCTCCACGTCGCCGTCGACGATGTCGTCGTGCACCAGAGAGAAGTTGTGCACCAGTTCCACAGCGGCCGCTCCGGGCACCGCCACCTCACCATCGGCGCCTACCGCCTCGGCCGATAGCACTGCCAGGGCAGGACGCAGGCCCTTACCTGGTCCGGCCGTCGACGGCGACCCATTGGCCTCCACCCATCCGAAGTGGTAACGGGCGGGTAGGCGAAGCTCGTCGCACAGGCGATCCACGGCAGCCACTAGCGCCGGTTCCACCAACTCTCGGGCCCGTACGAGGACCGCCGGAACCGCCGCCATCAGTCCCGCCGGTCGGGCAAAAAGCGAAAAGCGTCGCGTACCTCAGCCACCCGGGCCGGATTCACGTCAGCCATGACTACACCCTCGGTGTAGTCGACGCCCTCGGCCACCACCTCGCCGGACGGGTCCACGATCACCGTGTCACCCGAGTAGGTCAGCCCGTTGGCCTCCCCCACCCGGTTGACGCCCACTACGTACGCCTGGTTCTCGATGGCCCGGGCCACCAGCAAGGCACTCCAGTGGTCGCGCCGCGACTCGGGCCAGTTGGCCACTACCAGGTAGGCGTCGGTGTCCAGCGCCCGATCCCAGAAGGCGTTGGCGAACCGCAGGTCGTAGCAGACGAACAGGGTCAGCCGGAGGCCGTCGATGGTGACGGTGACCGGAGTGTCACCGGCCCGGTAGGCCTCGTGCTCGTCGGCGAACGTGAACGGATGAAGCTTGTCGTAGTGGTGCTGGGTGCCGTCCGGGCCGACCAGCAGGAACCGGTTCACCGGCAGCGCCCCGGGCTCGCCGTCCGGATCGTCACGTGTCGGGATCGATCCACCCACCCAGATGTCGTGGACCGCGGCTTGTTCGGCCATGAACTGCTCGGTCGGTCCACCCGGCGGTTCGGCGATCCGGTCGGCGGCCAGCGAGAAGCCCGGTCCGAACATCTCGGTCAGCAGGACCATGTCGGCCCCGTCGGCAGCCGCCTCGGCGATCATCGGAGCCACCCGGGTACAGGTGGCTGGCGCGTCCTCCCAGGCGATGTTGTGCTGCAGGGCGGCGATCTTCATGTGATCAGGCTGTCAGACGGGACAGGCGATCGACGGCTTCGTGGAGCACCTCGAACTGCTTGCAGTAGGCGAACCGGACGATCGAACGCCCAGCCGACTCATCGTCGTAGAAGACCCGGTTGGGGATGGCCACCACGCCACACCTCCCGGGCAGGTCACGACAGAACTCCATGCCGTCGTCGTAGCCCAGCGGTGCCACGTCGGCCGTCACGTAGTAGGTCCCCTGTGCTGGCAACACGTCGAGGCCTACCGAACGCAGCCCGTCGGCCACCAGGTCACGCTTGGCACACAGGTCGTCGGCCAGCACGGTGAAGTAGCTGTCACCCAGGGTCAGGGCGGTCACCATGGCCCGCTGGAATGGGGCCCCGCTGGTGAACGACAGGTGTTGTTTGACGGTGTGCACCGCGTTGACCAGCTCCGTGGGGCCATGGGCCCACCCCACCTTCCAGCCGGTCAACCCGAACGACTTGCCCCCCGACGAGATGGTCACCGTTCGCTCGGCCATGCCAGGAAGGGTCGCCAACGGGATGTGGCGGGTCGCGTCGTAGGTCATGTGCTCGTAGACCTCGTCGGTCACCACCAACAGGTCATGGGTGATGGCCAGGCGGGCGATCTCGGCCAGTTCGGCTTCGGAGAACACCTTGCCCGTCGGGTTGTGTGGCGTGTTGATCAGGATCAGTCGCGTGGACGGGTTGATGACCGCCTCGAGCTCGTCCGGGTCGAACGAATAGTCGGGCGTCCGCAGGGTGACGGCTCGCCGGACGCCCCCGGCCAGCTCGATGACCGCCGCGTACAGGTCGAAGTAGGGCTCGAAGACCACCACCTCCTGACCCGGTTCGACAAGGGCCATGATCGCCGCCCCGATGGCCTCGGATGCGCCGGTGGAAACCATGACGTCGCCGGGGTCGACCTGCTGGCCGTAAAATCGGGCCTGATGGTCGGCCACGGCCCGGCGCAACTCGGGGATGCCCCGGTCGGGCGGATACTGGTTGAAGCCGTCCCGGATGGCCTGGATGGCCGCCGCGGTGACCTCGGCCGGACCGTCGGTGTCGGGGAATCCCTGCCCGAGGTTGATGGCCCCCGTCTCGACGGCCAGCGTCGACATTTCGGCAAAGATAGACAGCCGGTGACCCTGCATCCGCGACACCAGATGGGCGTTCGGACGATCGGGCACGACGGTCACTCGGCGGGATAACGCTCGAGCAACTTACGGGCTATCACCATCTTCTGGATCTCGCTCGTGCCCTCGCCGATGATCATCAGCGGGGTGTCACGGAAGTAGCGCTCCACGGGGAACTCGGCGGTGTAGCCGTTGCCGCCGTGAATCCGCAGGGCATCGGTGGCGATCTCAAACGCCGCCTCGGAGGCGAATAGCTTGGCCATGCCGGCCTCCATGTCGACTCGCTCGCCCTCGTCGGCCCGCCGGGCCGCGTCATACGTCATGAGCCGGGCCGCCTGAAGCTTGGTTGCCATCTCAGCCAACTTGAACTGGATGGCCTGATGCTCGTAGATGGGCCTGCCGAACGTTTCACGCTGCTGGGCATACCGCATCGCCGCCTCAAACGCCGCTTGGGCTACGCCGACGGCACGCGAGGCAATGTTGATGCGACCCAACTCGAGCGCCGAGAGTGCGTACTGGCGGCCGTGGCCGATGCCTTCGTCGCCGCCCAGCACGTTGGCGTGCGGAACCTTGTGGTCTACGTAGGACATTTCGACCGTCTCGAGGCCCTTGTAGCCCAGTTTGTCGATCTTCTTGGATACCGAGATGCCCTCGAACGTCTCGCCGGGCTCCTTTTCAACTAACAGGCAGGTGATGCGGTCGTCCGGCGTGCGGACCATCAACATGACCAGCGAGGCCCGGACACCGTTGGTGACCCACATCTTCGTGCCGTTCACCACCCACTCGTCGCCGTCCCGCTCGGCCTTGCAGCGAAGGGCCCCGGTGTCACTGCCCGCGTCAGGCTCCGACAACGAGAAGGCGGCCCGGAACGAGCCGTCGCACATCCGCGGCAGGAGCCGCTGCTTCTGTTCGTCGGTTCCGAACCGGCCGATCATCGTGACGCCGATCTTGTGGGTGTTGAGGATTCCGGCCAGCGACATGAAGCCCCGCGACAGTTCCTCGATGATCCGGGCGTAGGTGGTGATGTCGAGGCCTAGGCCGCCGTACTCCTCGGGGATGGTCGAGCCGAACAGGCCGAACTCGCACATCTGGTCGAACATGGCCTGCGGAAACTCGTCGGCATGCTCGAACTCGGCCACGTTCGGGATGACGTCGCGGTCCACCCACGATCGGATGGTGCCGACGATCTCGTCGGCCAGCGCCTGATCGGTCGCCATCGGATGACTCTTTCTGTTCGATGTCTGTCTCCACGGATGCTCCCCGGTGAGGAGCGTGTGGGTCTACGGGCGTGATCTTCCCAGCCCGATAGGGGCGGGGCCACCCCGGCGGGAAGCCAACCTGTCAGTGCGTCGTCGACACCAGTGCCCGGCGACCAATACCGAGGAACTGGTCGGTGAACCCATCTCAGGCTTCGGAGCGAGCTATCGCACCGACGCCACCCAGCACCGGACCGGTGAGGGCCAACGCCCCGGCTGCCACTGCCGCGCAGAACAGGAAGCCGCCGGGTCGGTCGGTGAGCGCCACCACGGCCCCCACCAGGAAGCCACCCACTGCGATAGCCAGGTCGAACGCGATGCTGAACGACCCGATGGCATGGCTGCGTTCGGCGTCAGGTGCACGGTCCACCACCAGTACGAAGAGGGCTGGAAACAGGAAGCACTGTCCGAGGGCCATGACCATCGCTCCGGCGTAGACGCCCGCTGGTTGGGTCCACAGGCCAAGGACCAACATCCCGGCCGCCGTAAATCCCATGGACAGCCGGGTGGTGGCCAACGATCCCAACCGGTCGGGGATCTTCGCTCCGAACAGTCGGACTGCCACCACGAGCCCCGCGAATGCCGCGAACACCGTGCCTGACGAAGCGACGCCCACGTCAGCGGCGTGCAGGGCCATAAAAGCCAGGAAGCCCGAGTAGGCCAGCAGGCCGACGAACAGCATCACCCCGGGACGGATGGCCGCCGGGTGGAGCCGCCACCGGAACAGCGGCACGTCGGGCGGGTCAAGCGGTCGGCCCGGTGCAGCTCGGGCTAGCAGGACCGGCACCACTCCCAACACGGCGGCCACCACGAACGCCCGGTCCGGCCCACCGTTGTCCATTAGCCACTCGCCGAGGGCCGGACCAAGGGCCAGGCCGGTGTAGAGGGTGACGGTGAAGTAGCTAGTGGCTTCGCCCCGGCGATCGGGCGGCGAGAGGTCCTGAATGGCCGACGAGATGCCGATGAAGAAGGCAGCCTCGCCCATGCCCAGCACCAGTCGGGCGGCCACCACCATGGTCACCGAGGTGGCGGGCACCAGTAGCAACAACGAGGTCGAGACCCCGACTGAACCCAAAAGTAGGAGGAATCGGCGGCCTCGTCGATCGCCCAGCGGCCCAATGAGGGGCCGCAGCAACGCTGCGGAAAAGCCGAATGCCCCCACCGACAGGCCGACGGCCACGCCGCCTCCCCCGAGGTCGTGTTCCACGAAGGCCGGAACGACCGGCCAAGTACTGCCCAGTGCGGTGAAGTAGCCGAACGACGCCAGGCACAACACGAGGAATCGTGGGGTGGCCAGCCGGTCACCCGCCTCTGGTCCGGTCGTTGCTGGTCCCGCCATCGGCGCACAGTACGGTCCAGTCGGTGCACAACCAAGATTCGGACCGTGACCTGGTCGACGGTGAGATCGGCGGGGACCCCCACCCGAAGAAGCAGTACACGACGTTCGTGGCCGAGCGGGGAATCGCCGCTCCCCGGGCGGTTGCCTTCGACGCGGCCTGCGCCCTGATCAGTGAGGCGACCGGAGGCCCGGTAGAGGACGGCAGCCCCGAACCCCACGGTCTGGGTGCCCGCTTCGAGTTCACGCTCGGCGATCTGGACCTCTCCGAAGAGGTCATCTCCTTTGAGCCACCGTGGCGCCGGGTGTACGAACTCTCTGGCGCCCCGGTGGCCCTCTATCAGGGAACCACGGCATTCACCGATCAGGGCGACCGCTGCCTCATGGCTTGGTCGATCGTGGTGGATCCCCTAGCAGACGGCGCGTCGGACACCTTCCTGGCCCATGCGGAATCGTTCCTAACCCGCTTCGCCGACGACGTGAAGGCTCGCGCTGAAGCCGTCTGATCCAAGCCAGTCTGAAACAACCGGGCCTTAGCCCAGGAGAGAGAACCCACATGCGTATCGCCATCAATGCTTCAGCCGAACTACAGCACACCGACCTCGGTCGACTCCGCGCTCACGCTGTCCAGGCCGCTGAGGATGGCTTCTCCGGGTGGTGGCTGGCCCAGACGGGGCTGATCGACGCCCTCACGGCGTTCACCGCACTGGCCGACGTCGCCCCCGGCATGGAGTTCGGCACCGCCGTCATCCCGACCTTTCCCCGGCATCCGACAGCGCTCGCCGGTCAGGCTTTGACCACGGCGGCGGCCCTTGGCGATCGTCCGCTGGTGCTGGGCATCGGCCTCTCGCACCGCCCGGTGATCGAGGACATGCTTGGCCTCTCGTTCGAGAAGCCGATCCGCCACCTCATCGACTACCTGGAGGTACTCCAGCCACTACTGGAGAGCGGATCGGTCGACTACGACGGTGAGGCGTTCACCGCCCACATCGCGACCGGTCGCCCCGCCGACCGGCCACCATCGGTGATGGTGGCCGCTCTCGGTGAACAGGCCCTCCGAGTTACCGGGCGCCGTACCGACGGTTCGATTCTCTGGATGGTCGGCGAACGGACGGTGGCCAACCACATTGCCCCGCGCCTGAACGAGGCCGCCGATACCGCCGGCCGATCGGCACCTCGCATCATCTGCAGCTTGCCTACCTGCGTGACCAGTGACGTCGATGCGGCACGGGCCGCTGCGAACGCCGTGTTCGAGATCTACGGCCTCCTGCCGTCGTACCGGGCCATGCTCGACCGTGAAGGCGCGGCCGGGCCGGGTGACGTGGCGGTCATCGGCAACGAGGAGCAGGTAGCAGCCCGCCTATCAGCGTTGGCCGACGCCGGGGTCACCGACTTTTCAGCCCTTGAGTTCGGGACCAACCCCGACGAGTCCGCCCGCACCCGGGCCCTGCTCACCAGCCTCGTGTAAGCAGCCTCCCGCAACCCATCGCCGGCAACTGGCCTCCGGGAACCGGTCGGTCGTCGAGGCGACCCCAGAACACCAACTGCTCGATGTCTCACATCTCAGCCCAGGCCTCGTCAAGGATCCCCATCAGCCGAGCGGTGACACCCGGCTGGTTCCGGCCGACACACTGACCAGCATGGTGCTTGTCGTTCACCCTGTTCTCGTCTCGTTTGCCACAGCCCGACGGTGGGGAGGGGGCGACGCTATGGTGTAGTCAAATCTGACGGACCGTCAGAAACGTCTCAGGAGTCTCCATGACGACCATCCCCCGCATCATCTCGGTCGACGACCACGTGGTCGAACCCCCCGACCTCTGGACATCACGTCTGCCGGCGAAGTACAGCGATCGCGGCCCCCGGGTCGAGCGCGACACCGCCGTGTTCAACTTCGAGGGCGGCGTCTTCTCCTACGAAAAGGGCGTTGAGGGCGGTCAGATGTGCGACTGGTGGATGTACGACGACCTCGTCTACCCGTTCCCCAAGCTCTCAGCAGCCGCCGGATTTGACGAACTCGACATCGTCCCCGTCACCTTCGACGAGATCCACCCCGCGGGCTGGAAGCAGGCCGACCGCCTGATCGCCATGGACGAGAACCATGTCGACGTATCGATCTGTTTCCCCAATGTGCTACCTCGGTTCTGCGGCCAGGCCTTCCTGGAGCGCGAGGACAAGGAACTCGCCCTGCTCTGCGTCCAGGCGTACAACGACTGGATGATCGACGAGTGGTGCGCCGGCGACGGCAACGGCCGACTCATCCCGCTCACCCTCATCCCCCTCTGGGACCCCATCGCCGCAGCCGCCGAGGTGTACCGCTGCGCCGAGAAGGGCTCGTTCGCCGTGGCCTTCTCGGAGAACCCGCACCCGCTTGGTCTCCCGTCTATCCATGACAAGGACCGCTTCTGGGACCCCTTCCTCCTCGCCTGTGAGGAGACCGACACCATTGTCAACATGCACATCGGGTCGAGCTCCAAGATGCCGACGACCTCGCCGGACGCCCCGTTCGCAGTGTCCTCGACCATCACATTCGCTAACGCCATGGGTTCGATGTGCGACTACATCCTTTCGGGCACCTTCGTCCGGTTCCCCAAGTTGAAGATCGCCTACGCCGAGGGCCAGGTGGGCTGGATGCCCTACGTCATCGAGCGCATGGACAAGATCTGGGAGGAACGGGGCGACGCGAGCTTCGGCATCGACCTTCCCGAGCCGCCCAGTACGTACATCCCGGGACACATCTGGGGCTGCATCTTCGACGACGAGACGGGCCTCAAGAACCGGGACGTCATCGGCATGGACCAGATCTGCTTCGAGGTCGACTTCCCCCACGCCGACACGACCTACCCCCATACCCTGGACGTGGCGACGAAAATCTGTGCCAGAGCGGGGCTCGATGACGGCGAGATCTACAAACTGATGCGGGGCAACGCGATCGAGGCATTTGGCCTCCAACGCTTCGGCATCACCGCCTGATTGCTCAATCTCCGGCGGGGCACCGGTAGCCCGGACAGGGGATCGGAATCAGGAACGGGTGAAGGCGGGGCTGAAGGCGTCGCGGGGCACCTCGTCAAGCGCCGTGGCCACCTCCTCGACCGACGGGCCGATGCGATCGGCCAACGGGGCCAGGGCATCCATGTCGATCCGGTAGACCTTCGATGCGTTCTCGGCAAAGACCTTCCGCAGGTCGGCCTCGTCCCAGTCGCTGAACGACCGACGCAGGTGCAGCCGGTTGTAGGGGAAGGTGCTCTCGTTGTGTGGGTAATCGCTTCCCCACATCATCCGGTCGACGCCGACCTTCTTCATCGCCGAGGCCTCTGACGGACTGGGGAAGCTGGCCCCGATCCAGACGTTGCGTGCGAAATAGTCGCTCGGCTTGTCGGGTAGTACCAGTTCGGCCGGGAAGCCCAGCTCGCCGACCCGGCCTGACGCCATCTGGGCGTGGTAGCCGTCCATCCTTCGTAGGTCCTCGATCACCCAACCCACACCCTGTTCGGTCATCACATAGCGGAGTTCGGGGAACCGGTCGAAGACGCCCGACATGATCAGGTGCGACAGGTTTCGGTGGGCGAAGAACGGCACCTCCAACAGGAACATGAGGCTGGCTGCCGGGGCATCGCCGTAGCTGGGGTTGCCCGATCCACCGTGCTGGGTGATGGTCAGGTCGAGGTCGCGACACGCCGCCCACACACGGTCGTACACCGGGTGGTAGAGCCCGGGCATACCCGAATCCGGCGGCACCGCTGGGAGCATGAAGCTGGAGTGGCCGTTGGCAGCCGCCAGCTCGAGGTCGGCAATGGTGTCGTCGAGGTCGTTAAGAAACACCTGGGGCAGCCCGCAGCGACGCTCCGGGTGGGCGGCGCAGAAGTCGGCCAACCAGCGATTGTGAGTCCGGATGCCCTCCAGGCGCCGCTCGTACTCGTCCCGGTCGGTGGCCGGGTAGGTGATGAGCGCTCCGGTCGGGAAGAACGGCGGCACGGTGTTGGGGAAAACGATCTCGGCGGCCACACCCTCGGCATCGAGATCGCCATTGCGCCGATCGTCATCCCAGTTGCGCGACCGTCCGTCGTCCTGCAGGTCGCGGAACGGGTTCCGATAGGCACCCCGCCACTCGGCAAACGCCTCACGGTACGACGGGGAGAGGTACTCCTCGTAGGCCTTCATGTTGCCGCCGGCGTGGCAGTCCGACGAGATCAGGGTGTAGTTGGTGCTCATGACTATGCATCGTAGACATTTGCCTATGATCATGCAACCCCGGCTATCGTTAGTGCATGGCACGCAAGCGGGGGCTTGGACGCGATGACGTGGTCACTGCCGGTCTGGCCGTCCTCGACCACGCCGGCATCGACGCGGTGAGCCTTGCCGCCGTAGCCGAACGACTCGATGTGCGCCCTCCGTCGTTGTACGCCCACGTCGACGGGCTGGCCGGCCTCAAACGCGATCTCGCCCATACGACGACCGTCGAGTTCGGAGAGGTATTACGCGATTCGGTGCTCGGTCGCAGTGGCCCCGACGCCGTCCGGTCGTTTGCTGACGCCTACCGAAGGTGGGCCACCGGGTTCCCCGGGCGCTACGAGATGACGCTGCTCCCCATCGCCGCCGATGACGACGAACGTCGGGCCGGTGCCCGCCTGGCCCTCGGCGCCGTTCAGGCCGTGATCCGGGGCTTCGGCATCGACGAAACGTCAGCCATTCAGGCCGGGCGCTCGCTCCGGTCGGCCTTGGACGGATTCTCCCGTCTCGAGAACGCCGACAACATGGGACGCGGCGACCACGACGCAGACTTTGCCTTTCTCATCGACCTACTCATCGATGGCATCAGCCAGGCTGGCACCCAGCCCCCGGGCCCGGCCTAGAGCGGATACGCGGTCCGGGCGCAGATCGGACGGAGAGCGAAACTCGACACCATCCGGGCCACCCCCGGCAACTGGGCGAGGTGGGTTCGGTGGAGCACCTCGTAGTCGGCCACGTCGTGAACCACCACGTGGACCAGATAGTCGAAGTCGCCGGCCATTAGGTGGCAGCTCAGGATCTCCGGCCGGCGGGTAACCGCTTGTTCGAACGCTTCGAGGGTGGTTTCGTCCTGACCCGTGAGCGTGATCTCCACGAACACGTCGGTTCCCAGGCCCACAGCCGCCGGATCAACGAGAGCCACGTACCGGTCGATCAGGCCGACTTCCTCCAGACGCCGGACCCGCCGCAGGCAGGCTGACGGAGAGAGGTGAACGGCCTCAGACAGGTCCACGTTGGCTATCCGGCCATCCTTCTGGAGTAGACCAAGAATGGCACGATCCACGGCATCTATGACCGACAGTGCATCTGACATGCCTCTAATCCTATTTCAACGCATTCAAATTGTGTCCCATACCCTTTTTACGCCGAACTCCACAATCAAACAGCGTGGCCCGATCCCTACCGTTACCCCATCGGAAAGCGGATTGCTGTCCACCGAACGCCCGGCGGCCGCCGGAACGACCACCAGAACCAATCACAGGAGCGCACCATGGAGATCGGAGTCCCCAGAGAGATCAAGACGGCCGAGCGGCGGGTTGGGCTCACCCCGGCCACCGCCGGTGAACTGGTGAACCGAGGCCACAAGGTCTCCATCGAGACCGGTGCCGGCGACGGCGCCGGCTTCAACGACGGCGCCTACAAGGAGGCCGGCGCGGTCATCACCGGGACCCCCGACGACGTCTTCGCCGATTCGGAGATGATCGTCAAAGTCAAAGAGCCCCTCGCCGCCGAGCGGGCCCGCCTGCAGCCTCACCACACCCTCTTCACCTATCTCCACCTGGCAGCCGATCGCCCCCAGACCGACGACCTGCTAGCCAGTGGAGCCACCTGCATCGCCTATGAGACGGTGACCGACGATGCCGGCCGCCTGCCCCTGTTGGCTCCCATGTCGGCCATTGCCGGTCGCATGTCCATCCAGGCCGGCGCCCACGCGCTCGAGGCCACCCAGGGCGGTGCCGGGCTACTGCTGGGCGGTGTGCCCGGCGTGCGCCCCAGCAAGGTCGTGGTCATCGGCGGTGGTGTGGTCGGCGAGAACGCCGCCGAGATGGCCGTCGGCCTGGGCGCCGAGGTCACCGTGCTGGACCGCAACCCCGTCGTTCTCGATGGGCTAGCCAAGCGTTTCGCTGGCCGGGTCAAGACCGTGTACTCCACCAAGGCCGAACTGGACGCCTCGGTGTTCGACGCCGACCTCGTCATCGGTGCCGTGCTGGTCAAGGGTGCCCGAGCCCCCCATCTGGTCACCCGCGACATGCTCGGGCGCATGCGGCCCGGCTCGGTCATCGTCGACGTGGCCGTCGATCAGGGCGGCTGCTTTGAGACCACCAAGGCCACCACCCACACCGACCCGACGTACGTGGTCGACGGGGTCGTCCACTACTGCGTGGCCAACATGCCGGGTGCGGTGTCACGCACTTCGACCCAGGCACTCTCCAACGCCACCCTGCCGTTCACCCTGGCGCTGGCCGACAAGGGAACCGACGCCGCACTCAAGGCCGACCCGCACCTCATGAACGGCCTCAACGTGTGCGCTGGCAAGGTGACCGATCGAGCCGTTGCAGAGACGTTCGACCTCGAGTACATCGAGCCGCTGATCGCCCTCGCTGCCCGGTAGGACCTCCACACTGCGGTCGCCCCCCTGGAGCGACCGACCGTCGAGACAACCCGGCATCGAACGCCCCACGAATGTGGTGATCTGGCGCCGGGGTCTTCCATTTTCGACCGGGGCTAGCGTCCGACCCATGAGGAGAACCCGCGCCGGCGTCACGGTGGATGTGGTGGTAATCGGCGGCGGGATCCTCGGACTGGCCACCGCCGACGCCCTTCAGGCTCGTCTGCCCGGCGCGTCGATCGTCGTCCTCGAGAAGGAGGACGTGGTCGCCACCCACCAGACCGGTCGCAACAGCGGCGTCATCCACGCGGGCCTCTACTACGCCCCGGGATCACTCAAGGCCGAGTTGGCCACACGGGGTGGGGCCCGGATGGTCGAGTTCTGCGCCGAGCACGGCGTGGCCCACGACCGGTGCGGGAAACTGGTGGTGGCCACCTCCAACGACGAGGTGCCCCGCCTGACCGCGTTGGCGGAGCGGGCCCGGGCCAACGGTGTGACCATCACTGACCTGACCGCTGAACAGGCACACGAGCACGAGCCTCACGTAGCAGCGATCGCGGCCTTTCATGTGGCGGCTACGGGGCGGGCCGACTTCGCCAGTGTGGCTGCTGCCATGGCCCGACGGGTCAGCGCCGCTGGTGGCGAGATCCGCACCGGGGTTCGGGCCGGACGCGCCACCTCCACGGCCACCGGTTGGAGGATCGAAACCGACGGGCTACCGCTCAATGCCCGGTTCCTCGTGGGCTGCGCCGGACTACACGCCGACCGGGTGGCCAGGGCCGCCGGGCAGCGCCCTGACGCCCGGATCCTCCCGTTCCGTGGCGAGTACCTCGACGTAACCGGACCGTCAGCCGACCTGGTTCGGGGCCTCGTCTATCCCGTTCCCGACCCCCGCTTCCCGTTCCTCGGGGTACACCTCACCCGGGGGCTCGACGACCACGTGCACGCCGGTCCCAATGCCGTGCTTGCCATGGCCCGCGAGGGCTACCGGTGGTCCGATGCCTCGATTCGCGACCTGCTCGGCACGGTGGCCTGGCCGGGCACGACCCGCCTCATCGGCCGCTACTGGCGGCCCGGACTCGAAGAGTTGCTCCGGTCACTCAGTCGCCGACGGTTCGTGTCCGCCGCCCGACGGCTCGTACCCGACCTCGACAGGGCTGACCTCCGACGGGCGCCAGCCGGGGTGCGTGCCCAAGCCGTGGACCGCCGTGGCTCCCTCCTCGACGACTTTGCGTTGGTTGACGGAGACCGGTCGCTACACGTGCTGAACGCCCCCTCACCTGCAGCTACCGCGTCCCTGGAGATCGGCGCACTAATCGCCGACCAAGTGGCCGTTTCGTTCGCTGGTCCCGCTTCCTCTATCGGTTGAGTAGAGGACGAGACTGGACGCCATGACGACCACCGACCTGTCCTAAGGAGAAACCCGTGTCCGAGACCGCCACACCAGAAACGGTCGGCTTCATCGGTCTGGGCAACATGGGTCGACCTATGTGCCATCGACTGCTGGAGGCCGGATACCACATTGTCGCCTACGACCTGGTCGACGAGGCACTTGCCGAGGTGGCCGCCGCCGGAGCCACCCCCGCATCCAGCGCGGCCGAGGTGGCCGCCACCTGCGACGTGCTCCTCACCTCGCTGCCCCGCCCCGACCATGTCGAGGCCGTCATGGAGGGAGCCGGCGCGCTAGCTGCGCTTCGTCCCGGCTCGTGCTGGGTCGACCTGACCACCAATCGCCGTGAGCTGGTCCAACGCCTGGCCGATGCTGCGCCCGCCGGGGTCACGGTGGCCGACTCACCACTCACCGGCGCAGTCGACGGAGCCCGAAATGGCCGGCTCACTTTGTTCATCGGTGGCGACGACACGATCGTCGCCCGGGCCACGCCCATCCTCGAGCATCTCGGGCGGGTCATCGCCTGCGGCCCACTGGGCACCGGCAACGTGGTGAAGTTGGTGACCAACCAGCTGTGGTTTATCGCCGCGGCGGCCATTGGCGAGGGGTTCGCCCTCGGTATGGACAACGGGGTCGAACTGTCGGTCCTGTGGGACGCCATCACCGACAGTGTTGGTGACTCATTCGTGGCTCGCCACGACGCCCCGTCGATCTTCGCCGGCCACTACGACCCGTCGTTCACTCTCGGCCTCTGCAACAAGGACCTCGGACTCATCGGTGAACTTTCGGCCGCACTGAGCACCGACCTCCCGATGACCGAAGCGGCAGCCGCCACCTTCGCCCGGGCCGCCGACCGCTACGGGCCAGACGTCGGTGAACTCCACGTGGCCCGCCGCATTGAGGACGAGACCAGCCTGTCGTTCCGCCTCGACGGCGACTGGACGCCACCGTGGGAGCAGTAGGAGGCCACCCATGACCCTCTCCGCCCAGCCGCAGCACCCATGCCCGATTCCCGTCGCTGAACTGATCAACCTCGACCGGCATCCCGTTGACCGTCCCGACTCCCCCCGATACGCCGCGCTGGTCGCCGAGACTCGGGCCAAACTCGACGATGACGGCTGTGCGGTGATCCCCCAGTTGCTCCACGGCAAGGCGTTGCCCGTTATGAGCTCCGAGATCCTCGGGATCCGACCGTTCCTTCACGAGTCGAAGATCCACATCAACCCATATTTTTCCGAGGGTGACTCATCGCTACCCAAGGACCACGCCATCAACACGTTCGCCGAGCGGTCGGGTGGGTTCATCCCCCGTGATGCCTTCGCTGCCACGAGCGCTATCGACGCCGTCTACCAGTGGCCACCGCTGCTGGCCTTTATCGCCGACTGTCTGGACCTCCCGGAGATCTACTGCTACGCAGATCCGCTGGCCGGCCTGACCATCAATGTCTTGGACCCCGGCCAGCAGTTCGCCTGGCACTACGACACCAACGACTTCGCGGTGACCATCCTCGTGGACGAGGCCTCCGAGGGCGGATTGTTCCAGTACTCGCCCAACATCCGGACGGCCGGAGACGAGAA
>DPMC01000098.1:0-2524 GCA_003541675.1 Acidimicrobiaceae bacterium
CGCCATGTCGATGGTCTCCATGCCCGCGTTGTTGACCAGCACGTCGACCGGTCCGAGGTCGGCCTCCACGCCCGGGATGAAATCCTCGACGGCTGCCGCGTCGGTCAGGTCGACGGCCACGGCGTGACCGCCCACCTCGGTGGCCACCGCATCCAACTCGTCTGACGGACGGGCGGCCACCACCACGTTGGCACCGGCCGCAGCGTAGGCCCGGGCCAGTGAGGCCCCGATCCCCTTCGAACCGCCGGTCACCAGTACCCGTGCGCCATTCAGATCCATGTTCCTCGTCCTGTTTCCGTCGTCCCCTGATCGGGCCCTTTATCGACCGTAATCCCCATTCCGGTCCGGCTTTCCAGCCGACCACTCACCACGGGTACGGTCGCCCGGTGCCCCCCGAAATCGATCTGATCAAACCGTTCACCGTGTCGATCACCGACGAGGCGATCGACGACCTGAGACGCCGTCTGGCCGACACCCGTTGGCCTGACCAGATTCCCGACACCGGCTGGGATTACGGCTGTGACCAACGCTGGCTGCGTGATCTGGCCGGCTGGTGGGCCGATGGGTTCGACTGGCGGGCCGCCGAGGCTCGGATCAACGCCTTTGAGCAACTGGTCACCACTATCGACGGCCAGCAGATCCACGCCATCCACCACCGATCTCCCGAACCCGACGCCCGACCCCTGCTGCTGTCGCACGGCTGGCCCGGCTCGATCGTCGAATTTCTCGAGGTCCTGGGTCCGCTGACCGACCCGGCCTCCCACGGTGGAGACCCCGCTGACGCCTTTCACGTGGTCGCCCCGTCGCTTCCCGGCTACGGCTGGTCGGGCCCGACCTCCGAACGGGGCTGGGGGCCCGACCGCACCGGACGTGCCTTCGCCGCGCTCATGGCCCGGCTGGGCTACGACCGCTACGGCGTCCAAGGCGGCGACTGGGGGTCGATCATCTCCCAGCACGTAGCAGGCCATGCTCCGGACCACGTGACCGGCTGCCACCTGAACATGGTCGCCGCCTTTCCCCCTGGAAGGGACGACGATCTGGCCGACATCACGCCGGCCGAACAGCAGCACCTCGACCGGGTCGCCTGGTACCAGAAGGAGGACAGCGGCTACTTCGAGATCCAGCGCACCCGTCCCCAGACGGTGGGTGCCGGCCTCCACGACTCGCCGGTCGGGCTGTTGGCCTATATCGGCGAGAAGTTCCACGGCTGGACCGACCACGATGGCGATGCACTGGACGTCGTCGACCGTGACCAACTGCTGGCTAACGTCGCCACCTACTGGTTCACCGGGACCATCACATCGTCGACCCGCTTCTATTTCGAGTTCGGGAAGGACCTGGCGGCTGGGAAGCTCCCGCCGCCCAACCCCGATGTTCCGCTCGGCGTCTCGGCCTTCCCCATGGAGCTCATGGTGGGTCGGCGCCGCTGGGTGGAGGCCGACCGCAACGTCACCTTCTGGCGCGAGCACGATCGCGGCGGCCACTTCGCCGCGATGGAGCGGCCCGTCGAACTGGTCGCCGATCTCCGCGAATTCTTCCGAGGGCTCTAATGGGCACTGAAGCCCTGAGAATTACCGCCGCCGACGGGATCTCGATCGCGGTGGATTCATCGGGCGATGCCGGGGCCGCGGGCCGGCCGCCCATCGTTGCCACCCACGGCTGGGCCAACGACCGCTCGGTCTGGACGCCCCTCGTCGGGGAACTCGTCGGAGAACCGGCCGGTGGGCATCAGGTCGTGACCTGGGACCTCAGGGGCCACGGCGACAGCGATGCTCCACCGCCGGGCGCCTACTCGCGGAAACATGTGCTGGCCGACCTTGCCGCCGTGCGCGATCACGCGGTCGGCTCTGGCGGCGGCTCGGCCATCCTCATGGGCCACAGCCTCGGCGGCTTCCTGTGCCTAGCGCACGCCGTGGATCATCCCGACGAGGTGGCCGGACTGGTGCTGGTGGCCACCGGGCCGGGCTTCCGCAAGGCTGAGGCCCGCGAACAGTGGAACGAGTCGGTTCGCGAGTCCGCCGTCAAGATCGGAGTGCCTCCGGGGTCCGAGGAGATCTCCATGCACCACGACTCGTACGTCATCGACCACCTGGCCGAGGTCCAGGTGCCTGTGCTGGTCCTGCTGGGTGAGCGCGATAAGCGCTTCGCCGCGTCGGCCAGCCTCTTCGAACGGGATCTTGACGTGCGCGAGTCGGTAGTCGTTCCGGACCAGGGACACATGGTCCACGTGAAGGCGCCTTCCGAGTGCGCAGCGGCCGTTCGTCGCTTCGTCGCCGGTCTGGCCTGAGCGGCTACCCGACCCGGAGCCAGCCCGTAGGCGCGAAGATCGTTCCATGGTGGCCACCGACCGTCGAATTGACCTGCCCGGGGGCAGCTTCCTCATGGGCAACGAGGACGAGGACGCCTACCCAGCCGACGGTGAGGGTCCGGTCCGCTCCGTCCACCTCTCCCCTTTCGCCATCTCGTCCACCTCGGTGACCACCGCCGAGTTCGCGACCTTCGTGGACGTCACCGGTCACCGGAC
>DPMC01000098.1:2929-3333 GCA_003541675.1 Acidimicrobiaceae bacterium
GCCGAATGGTGGCGTCAGGTATTCGGTGCCGACTGGCGCCATCCCGAGGGCCCGCAGAGCGATCTTGCTGACCGGGGTGACCATCCGGTGGTTCACATGTCGTGGTTCGATGCCGTGGCCTACGCCAAATGGGTCGGCGGACGGCTTCCCACAGAGGCCGAGTGGGAGTACGCGGCCCGGGGCGGACTTGAGCACAAGCGCCTCCCATGGGGGGACGAAAACCAGCCCGACGGCGCCGACGACCACCGGTTCAACATCTTCACCGGCACGTTCTGGAGCCACGACGATGGCGCTGATGGCTGGGCCGGGACATGCCCGGTGGATGCCTTCGAGCCCAACGGCTACGGCCTCTACAACTGCTCGGGCAATGTGTGGGAGTGGACCGCTGACTGGTTCACGGCCAG
>DPMC01000238.1 GCA_003541675.1 Acidimicrobiaceae bacterium
ACCGTCGGCCACGGCGACGTCGAAGACCAGGTCGCCATAGAGCCCATATCGATCTCCGGTCACGAAGTTGACCACCTCGGTGAGGTCCGCCACCAGATCCTCGACGGGATAATCGAAGTCCACCGACAACGCCTCGATAGAGGCGCCGTTGGATCCACGGGACTCCACCCACGGGATCAGATTGAGGAGTCGAGCCACGCGGTCAACGGCGTTCAGGGAGCTCACGACTGTCCTCTGCCACCAGCCGCCGCGAGTCCCTCGAGCCACGCCACCATGTCGTCGCGAACCTCGGGCGGGTCGAGGATCTCTGCGTCGTCGAGGAAGGTGAGGACAAACGAACGGAAGGCAGCAACGTCATGAACCTGTTCGGTTATGACTACCGAACCGTCCCCGGATGGTTCCACCTCGGACGACTTGCCCAGGAAGCCAACCAGCCACGCCGCGTGGCGGGCATCGACCCGCACCCGCACGGGGATCGGCTCACTGGACGGTTGACCGTCAAGTCGGTCCGTCGAGCCGGCAAACCGCCATGCGTGGTCGACCTCTACTTGACGAGTCACGCCTGGTGGATCGAAGGACTCGTCGGACAACGAGACGGCTCCCTGGATCCGATCGCTTCGGAACTGTCGGACGTCGTCGCGGAGCCGGTCATGGCCGGTCAACTGCCACCGGCCCTTGTAGAATACCAGGCGATGGGGCTCGACGGCCCGCTCCTCACCCCGATAGACGAAGGACACCAGCCGCCGCTCGGTCACCGCCCGCATGAGCGTCCGCACGTCCGGGCCCCCAGGCACATCGGCCCCGGCCAGATTCGCTCCGCCCGCCGGCCCGGCATCGCTGTCACCCAAGAGCCAGATGGGCGTTCCTGGCCGCTCCGGGTCGATTCTGACGACCGCCGTAGCCAACGCAAGACTGGTGGACTCATCGGGATCGAGGGTCGGCAGGTCGACGCCGAACGCCTCCGGGTCGATCCGGTAGCCATCGATCGGAGGTTCTGAATCGGGGGCTGGTGCGCGGACCAGCTCGATTCCTAGCGCCCGCAATTCGTCCTTGTCGCGCTCAAAGGTTCGGCGGAAGGCAACGTCGTCGGCCGCGTACGCGCCAGATGGCAGGGTGTCACGGATCTCATGGCGGGTCAGGGGTCGCGCTGCCTCAAGGAGCACGGTGATGAGGTCGAGGAGACGCTCCAGTTTGCCCATGTCCGCCACGGTCTGACCCTAGGCCCACTACCGGCCTGGCGCCCGTAGGACTACTCCGCGGACGAACAGCCGTGACCTCAGAGCGACTCGATGAGCTTGGCCACCCGGTCGTCCTCAGAGCGGAACGGGTCTTTGCAAAGCACGGTCCGCTGGGCCTGGTCGTTCAACTTTAGGTGCACCCAGTCCACCGTGAAGTCCCGATGCCGTTCCTTGGCCCGGCGAATGAAATCGCCACGGAGTCGGGCCCGGGTGGTGAATGGCGCCTCCTCCACTGCGGTGGCTATCTCACGATCAGTCGTGATCCGCTCCATTAGCCCGCGGTCCTGCATCCGGTAGTAGAGGCCACGACGTCTATCCACGTCGTGGTACTGCAGATCCAACAGGAGCACCCGGGGGTCCGATAGGGCCAGTCCGTGCCGTTCCCGGTAGGCATCCACCAGGTGGTACTTGGCCACCCAATCGCACTCCCGGTCCAGACTCAGTGGATCCCTCTCGATCCCGTCGAGGCAGTGCTCCCACATCGCGAGCACCTGGTTCTCCTCGGCACTCATCTCGCGGTGCTGAGCGAATCGGGTAGCCCGGTCAAGGAACTCCCGCTGGATGTCCAAAGCGCTCATCTCGCGGCCGCTGGCCAGACGGACCGGCCGCCGGCAGGTCAGGTCGTTACTGATCTCTCGGATGGCCCGGATCGGGTTTTCCAAGGTCATGTCCCGAAAGACCACGTTGGGTTCTTCCAGCATCCTCAGGAGCAGTCCACACGCTCCAACCTTCAGGAAGGCGGCGTACTCGCTCATGTTGGAGTCACCCACGATCACGTGCAGTCGCCGGAATCGCTCGGCATCGGCGTGCGGTTCGTCGCGGGAGTTGATGATGGGGCGGGACCGCGTCGTAGCGCTCGAGACTCCCTCCCATATATGGGCGGCCCGCTGACTGATGCTGAAGCCCGCCCCGCCGCGGGCATTCTCGAAGATCTTCCCCGCCCCGGCCCAAATCTGGCGGGTAACCAGGAACGGGATGAGTACCTCGTCATACTCGGCCTGCTCGTCACGTCGGGTGGTCAGGTAGTTCTCGTGGCAGCCATAGGAGTTGTTGGCCGAGTCGGTGTTGTTCTTGAACAGGTAGACATCTCCGTCTATTCCCTCTTCGCGGAGCCGATCCTCGGCGCTGGCAACCAACTGTTCGAGGATCCGTTCACCTGCCTTGTCGTGGGTCACCACCTGGCGAACTGAGTCACATTCCGGCGTGGCGTACTCGGGGTGGGATCCGACGTCGAGGTAGAGCCGGGCACCGTTCACCAGAAAGACGTTGGAGCTACGTCCCCACGAGACCACTTTCCGGAACAGGTAGCGGGCCACCTCGTCGGGGCTAAGGCGCCGGGAGCCTTCCACCGTGCAGGTGATGCCGTACTCGTTCTCGATCCCGTAGATCCGACGTTGCACGTGGTCTCCGACCGGTCAGTTTCGGGATCCGACAGGCCGCACCACGATGCTCCAGGCCCAGCTCACGCCAGAAGGCCGTCCAGCTCGTCGCCCTCGATCCGTCGGAATGCACGTCGCCTGTTGGGGCGGGCCAACACCGCCACTTCGAGGTCGTCGGCCGACAGGCTCCGCTCCGGTCCGGCCAGCGCCATGACGGCGGCGTTAACCGCCACCGTGAGAGCAGAGTCGCGAGACCAAGTCTCTTCGAACCGACCACGAATG
>DPMC01000033.1 GCA_003541675.1 Acidimicrobiaceae bacterium
TTCGACTCTTTCGGCCTTCCAGCTGAGAACGCGGCCATTAAGACCGGGACCCATCCCCGCGAGCACACCGAACGCAACGCCGAAGCACTATCGGCCTCGTTGCGACGGATCGGCGCCGTTTACGACTGGCGGCGCATGGTCCGCAGCCACGACCCGTCCTACATTCGATGGACGCAGTGGATCTTCCTGAAGTTCCACGAGGCCGGCCTCGTGTACCGAGATACCGCGCCAGTCAACTGGTGTCCCGGTTGCCAGACCGTGCTGGCCAACGAACAGGTCCTCGGCGACGGGACCTGCGAACGCTCCGGTGACCTAGTCGAACGTAGGGACATGGAGCAGTGGTTCTACCGGATCACCACCTACGCCCAGGAACTCCTCGACGATCTCGACACTGTGGACTGGCCAGAGAAGGTCAAAGTCATGCAGCGCCACTGGATCGGACGGTCTGAGGGCGCCGAGTTTGGCCTACCCGTTGCTGACGACGATGGGGTAGCCCGCACCGATGTGGAACCCCTCGCGGTCTACACCACCCGCCCCGATACCTCGTTCGGCATGACCTTCGCCGTGATCTCCCCAGAACATCCGCGGGTCGACGAGCTCACCACCGATGACCGCCGGGCCGCCGTCGACGCTTTCCGGGCATCGGTGGCCGGTCGTAGCGACATCGAACGCCAGTCCACCGAGGGTGCACTCGACAAGCGGGGCGTGGCGACCGGTGGCCGGGTGGTCAACCCGTTCACGGGCCAGGCCATCCCGGTCTTCCTCGCTGACTACGTGCTGATGACCTACGGCACCGGGGCGATCATGGCCGTCCCCGGTCAGGACCAGCGCGATTGGGACTTCGCCAACGCCCACGGTTGCGAGATCGTGCGCACCGTTCGCCCCCCTGACGACTTCGACGGCGAGGCCTACGTGGGCGAGGGCCCCGCCATCAACTCGGAGTTCTTGGACGGCATGGGCGTCGCCGAGGCCAAAGCCACGGCCATCTCCTGGCTGGAGGACCATGGTTACGGCTCCGGGAAGGTCAACTACCGACTCCGCGACTGGTTGCTGTCCCGCCAGCGTTTCTGGGGCTGCCCTATTCCGATCGTCTACTGCGACACCTGTGGCGAGCAGCCCCTGCCCGTGGGCCAACTTCCGGTCGAAGCTCCGGACGACGTGGAGTTCGTGCCAACTGGTCAGTCGCCGCTGACGTATCACGAGGGATTCCTGTCGGCCACCTGTCCGTCTTGCGACGGTCCGGCCCGTCGAGAGACCGACACGATGGACACGTTCGTGGATTCCTCCTGGTACTTCTTGCGCTTCACCGACCCGACCAACGACGAGGCGCCGTTCTCAGTGGAGGCCGCCGAGCGGTGGTTGCCCGTAGACCAGTACATCGGCGGCGTCGAGCACGCCATTCTCCACCTGATGTACGCCCGCTTCTTCACCAAGGCTCTGTCCGACCTGGGGGTGGCACCCAAGGGGCTCCGAGAACCGTTCAAGCGGCTCTTCACCCAGGGGATGATCCGCCTCGGCGGCTCCAAGATGTCCAAGTCCAAGGGCAACCTCGTTTCCCCCGAGGCCATCCTCGACGACCAGGGCGCGGATGCTCTGCGGTTGGCCCACCTGCAGGTCAAGCCCCCACAAGAAGACGTCGACTGGGAGGACTTCGGCATCGACGGGTGCGCCAAGTTCCTGCAACGCGTGTGGCGTCTCGCCGTGCCGGATTCTGACCTGACCAATGGTGCTCGTGACGGCGATCCAACCGAGGCCGATCTCGAGATCGATCGGGCCACGCACCGTCTGGTGGCCCGGATCACCAACGAGTACGACCGGTGGTCGTACAACACGGCTGTCGCCGGGTTCATGGAGTTCACCAACACGCTCTACCGCTACGTCCAGACCGACGAGGAGATCCACGCCGACACATTGGCTGCAGCGATCGACACCCTGCTGTTGGTGATGGCACCCGCTGCACCACATCTCTGTGCCGAACTCTGGGATCAGCGAAACGGTGGCCACGTGCACGTCGAGGCGTGGCCCGAGGCTGACCCGGAAAAACTGGTAGACGACACCGTCACGATGATCGTGCAGGTCAACGGCAAGGTCCGAGACCGTGTCGACGTACCGTCCGACATCGACGAGGACACCGCAGTGGCCACCGCCCTGGCCTGCGAAAAGGTGGCCGTCGCGCTGGCCGGCGCCGAGCCCCGGAAAGTCATCGCCCGACCCCCGAAGCTGGTCAACATCGTCGTCTGAGCTACTGGTCTGATTGGAGCGGCCTACTAGCTGAGAATTGGCCGGACCCGACCGCTCAGTCGTCGTGGTTGCGGAGGAACCGCTCCAACTCGGCGGCCAGTTGCTCGCCGTCGGGAAGCTGCCCCCGGATGTCGTGGAGGTCGTCGTAGGCGGCCTCCAGAGTCTCGAGCATGGTGACGTGCTCGGGGTTCCGGGCAACCAGGTCATCAAGGCGGGTCCGGGCGGCCAACGCCGACTCGGTCAACGGCCCGTCGTCGAGCTCCATGCCGGTCAGTTCAGCCACCCCAGCCAACAAGGCCTGGGCAGCCGGCGGATAGGTGCTGCCAGAGAGATAGTGGGGAACCTGAGCCCAGATGCCCACAGCGGGTATCCCCACACGCCCGGCCTCCATCTCGATGACCGCCTGAGCGCCGGCCGGAACCTCAATGGTGGCCGTCAGGAAGTCAAGGCGTTCCGCCAACTCGGGGCTTCCGGCAGTGCACGACAGCCGGGTGGGTCGGGTATGGGGGACTGCCGCAGGGTAGGCACCGAGACCCACCACCAGCCGCACCCCGAGCTCCTGGCACAGGTCAACCACAGCGGTCGAGAAGGCCCGCCACTCGTGATCAGGCTCAGGGCCGTACAGAACCAGTACGTCATGGTCGGCCGTGGTCTCCAGCAGGAAAACCTCGAGCGCTGGCCATTCCAGACGTCGACTCACCCCGTCGACGAGGTGCAGGGTGGGGCGCCGTGCCCGGTGGTCCAGCAACCGGTCGGTGTCGAAGCGGGCGATCCGCCGACCCGGCTCACCGTCCAGCAGGTGTTGTCGGGCCACACGGGCCGCACCGGAGGCGTCGATCCACCCGTCCATTGCCACCACCAGCACCGGCTCCGACAAAAGCGGCGCCTCTAGGACCTCGATCAGCGGCGAAACCGCCTCGTCGGCCACCGTCAGGGCACCCGGGGGAGACGGGATGCAGCCTCGTGGGCGACCTGTGCGACGTCGAGGACCCGTTGACCGAACAC
>DPMC01000132.1 GCA_003541675.1 Acidimicrobiaceae bacterium
GCAGGTCAGGCATCGAGTCGAGCCTCGATCCAGGCAGCCTGTCGGTCGGCGTGTGCGGTGGCCATCGCCGAGGGCAACAGGGTGAACCCGTGGGGTGCATCGGGGTACACGGCGAGGTCCACCGGGGAGTCGGTGGCGGCCATCCGGGCGGCTAGTAGGAGCGAGTCGTCGAGCAGGTGGTCACCCGTGCCCACCGATATGAGAGTGGACGGCAGGCCGGTCAGATCGGCGTTGACCGGTGAGATGTCGGGGAGGCGTCGATCCTCGGACCCCATGCCGGGAGTGAACAAGTCGACCATGAGGCGGCAGAATCGGGGGGAGAGGAGGTCGGGTCCGCCGTCGTTGCCGAACTGGCTGGGCGTGCCGTTGGCATCGAACACGCCGAAGACAAGGTTCAGCCCCTGGACGCGGTCGATGGCCGCGAGGCGGTCGCGCAGTCGGAGCGCGGTGACCAGGGCGAGGTGGGCGCCGGCCGACTCGCCGCCGACCAGCATCGTGTCGAAGCCGAACTCGGCGAGGCCGCCGTCCAGCAGCCAGGTGGCGGCGGCCAGGCAGTCGTCGGGGGCTGCCGGATACGGGTGCTCGGGTGCCAGTCGGTAGTCCACGCTGACCACAACCAGGCCATGGCGATGGGCCAGGTCCTCGTTGGAGCGTTCTGACATCCGTGGCGAGCCGAGGAACCAGCCGCCACCGTGGAAATGGAGGTAGACGCCCCGTGCCCGGCCCTCGGGCTGGAACACCCGCAGGGCGAGGCGTCCACCCGGAGTCTCGATCCGGCGGTCCTCAGCCAACGGTGAGGTCTCGACGGTCGACGTGTGGGCATCGACGGCCGCGCGGTGGGCCGCCGCCTCCTCGAGGGGATCAGCCAGGGCCTCCACCTCCGTGGCCAGTAGGTTCACCTCGTCCATCACGGACCGCCGGGAAGCCATCTCGGCACGTATGGCCTCGATCTCGTCGCTCCAGAGTCTCATCGTGGCACCCCTCTTACCGGTGGGCCGCCCGTCGGCGATGGCATCGGTGCTAGTTCGCAGTTCGGTGGTGGGCTCGTTGGTCATTCGGGCTTCCAGTCGTATCGGGGGGCGGGGCCGGCGGTCGAGCCGCCATCGATGGTCAGCTCACCACCGGTCATGTACGAGCTCTCGGATGATGCGAGGAAGGCGGCCAGGTTGGCCACCTCGTCACGGAGGACGTCGCCGAGCACCAACTGGGCTCCCTCAGTGGCGAACAGGGTGGCCTCGGCAGCTCCCTGTCCGCGGGCGGCGCCGGAGATGATGACCACCAGGCCTTCGAGTCGTCCGGTCATGCCGAGACCTTGACGAGGCGGGGGTCGGCCCGTCGGTCCCCGCCGGCCCGGAAGTGGGGGATGACCCGTTCACCGATGCGGCGGACGGTCTCCATCTGTGCCTCCTGGGGCACCGTTCCCATCTGGCAGAGGAACAGGATCTCGTCGGCACCGGCATCGAAGAGGCGCCCCACGTAGTCGATGCAGTCGTCGACGTCGCCGTAGCCGTGGTTCGGGTTGTCCAGGGACATGCCGGCCTCGGCCAGGTGCATCGTGACCTTCTCGGATCCGATGGACGCCTCGACGATCAGGGAGTCGTCGTGCACGACCTGATCGGTGGCCCGGTCGCCAGACTGGTCGCCAGTCGGGCCCAGCGATGGGTCGTCAGACCAGGTGTCCGGGTCGGGGAGTGGGGTGGTGCCATCGCTTGCCCAGTGGCCGATGGCCTCCATGAAGAACCGTTGGCCTCGGATGCCAATGCGGCGCGCCTCGGCGGCGTCGTCGAGCACGATGGTCGGGCAGAGGGCTGCCAGGTGTTCGGTGGGCCGGGTGCCGACCTGGTCGGCCGGATCGCGCTCGGCGAACGCACGGCGGTAGACGGCGTTCTTCTCGGCGATCTGGTCAGGTCCACCGAAGCCGAGGACGAGGGCGCCGATCCCCCGGTGTCCGGCATCGACCAGCGTGTCGGTGTGGGTACACGCCTGGTAGATGGGCGGGTGCGGGTCCTGGAGAGGCCGGGGGTGGACGGTCCGGGGTGGGACGTCGATGAAGTCGCCGTGGAACTCGACGTCGTCCTCGACCCAGTAGCGGGGCACGAGAGGCATGACTTCGTCGAGTATTGGGGCGAGGTCCGACTTTCGGTAGCCGAACGTGCCGGCCTCCTGTTCGGTGGCGCCCTTGCCGAATCCCACGTGGAGGCGGCCGCCCGACAGGATGTCGAGCATGGCGCAGCGTTCGGCCACCTTGACCGGGTGGTTCATCCGCGGGGGAAGGCAGATGACGCCGTGGCCGATCCCGATGCGGGACGTGGCTCCGGCCAGGTAGGCCAGGAACGTCTCGGGAGCCGACATGTGGGCGTACATGGTGAGTCCGGTGTGCTCCACGGCCCAGATGACGTCGAAGTCGAGTTCCTCGGCCAGCAGGGCCTGCTCCATGATCTCGTCGATCACCCGGTGGTCGCCCTCGCGGGTCGGGTCCGCGGTCTGGGCCTCGTAGATCAGGGAGAACTTCATTACTGCTCCTCGCCGGTTGATGGATGGATGTGGCCAGTGGCCACATTTGGATGTGTCTAGTATGTAGCCAATGGCCACACTCGTCAAGTTCCCACCATCGATCGGCAACACGATGGATCGGATGTCCCCGTGAGCACCCCAACACCGCGGGGCCGAGACGAGATCCGGACGGCGGCCCTCGATGCCGCCGAGCGCCTCTTGCGGGCCAACCCGCCGGACAGCGTCTCCATGCGGGCCATCGCCGAGGAGGCCAACATCACCTACAGCCTGCTGAACCGCCATCTGGGTACCAAGCAGGCCATCGTCGACGCCATGCTCGCCCGGTTCGAGGATCGGTGGCGGGTGCGTGCAGCGGGAGCCGACCTCGCCGGAGCGCTCGGAATGATGATGGGCGACGACCCCGATGCCGGAACGTTCCTCCGACTGCTCGCCTGGTCGATCCTGTCGGGGGACGCCGACCTCTCGACCTACCGTCGACACTCGGCCATGCACGAGTTGCTGCCGCTCGTCGACGAGGCGGGGGGCGAAGCGAGTGGTGAGGGGCCCGACGCTGAGACCGTGGTGGCGGCCGGCATGGCCATGATCTATGGCTGGCGGTTCTTCAACCCGTTCATCACCCGGATGCTGGACCTTGAGGGTGCCGACGTGGAGCGCCTGCACACCGAAATGGGACGGATCCTGCGGGAGCGTGCCACCGGGTGACCGAGGGGCGATCATGCCGGGACGAGCCCGGCGTGGCGGGTGGGGTATCGGACGGGTCGGGATCGTTTCTCGCCCACTCAAATGTGGGGGTGGGCCCTACCGCAGGCCCGGAACCCGGAACTCCCCGGGCACACCACCCACGTCGACGGCATCGGCACACTCACCAATCGCTGCGTGCGAGTGAGCGATCACCATGTCTGCTGACGAAGGCCAGGCGTCTGGCGACAAACAGCGTGTAGGCCCGGTCCCTACGAGGCTGGGACCTCGCCGGTCCAAAGGGCCCTGGTGAGGTCGGCCAGCATCGACTTGAGATCGTCGGATGCCCCAAAGGTCCGATTAGGGACCCCCGTCTTGTGGGCGCCCCAGAGGTTGAAGAAGTGCAGGCCGACTGGTCCGACGTGACCTCCGGATGGGGTCCCTCCGAGGAGGAACTCCTGGTTGATGAG
>DPMC01000107.1 GCA_003541675.1 Acidimicrobiaceae bacterium
TGGATTCTCCTGTTTTCTCATGCACCCGGCCGGTGTTTCCGTCCGGAGACTTGTGTTGTTGATAGGGATTTTCGTGCCCACCAGATGGTGGACGGCGATCAGTTGTGCCCGAACCGGATTCGACTCAGTGTGCGGGATGGAGGGAGCCGCCGATGTACACGGCGGTCAGGATCGTGAAGATGAAAGCCTGCAGGACCGACACCAGAATCTCGAAGCCGGTCATCATGGTCAGCATGGCGAAGGGGGCCACGGCGCCGACGTAGGTGGACGACCAGAGGGTATGGGTCAGCACGGCGAAGGTGACCAGCAGGAGGTGGCCGGCAACCATGTTGGCCCAGAGCCGGATGGCAAGCGAGAAGGGCCGCACGACGAAGGTCGACACCAGCTCGATGGGCGTCACGATCAGGTACAGGGCCACGGGCACGCCCGGGGGGAAGAGCGAGTTCTTCAGGTAGCCGCCGAGGCCCTGAGAGCGGATGCCCACAACGTTGTAGATGACCCACACGACGAGCGCCAGCGTGATGGGGATGGCCATCCGGCTGTTGGCCGGGAACTGAATGCCCGGAATGACTTCGAAGATGTTCGAAAAGAGGATGAAGAAGAACATCGTGGTCAGGAAGGGCATGAACTTCTTGCCCTCCTCGCCGATGGTCTCCATGACCACCGACTCCTCGATGAAGGTCACACCGGACTCGGCGACGTGCTGAATGCCGGCCGGAACCAGCGAACCAGTCTTTCGGCCGGCCAGCAGGAAGATGGCCGCGGTGATCACCACGGCTGCCAGATAGATCAACACCGTCTTATTGATGGCGTAGGCGGTCCCGCTGAAGAGGATGTCAGGCCACTCGAAGAGATGGCTGACCGGCGGGAAGTCGAGTGCGAGCACGTTCACGTGGAGCGCTTCTCCTGTGGGGATCTACTTGGTGGGCTTCAGGCCGGGAGCGGCGAGCGTCATGGCGACGTGCCGGGATTCCCATGCCAGAAGGCCGAGATGGGTGACGAGCAGGGTGATGGCGAACGGCACGGTGGCAAGCAGGCCGACGGCCTTGACCACCAGCACGACGGCAGTCATCAGGGCAAGACGGGCCACATAGCCACCGAGGACGGAGCCGTACAGAGCGTTAATGGAGATCTGTGCGGCCCGGGTGATGATCGCGGCACCCAGACGGAAGTTGACGGCCACCAGCACGAGGGCCAGTGCCGACGACAGAAGGCCGTCGAGGCCCCAGCCGAGCAAGCCGACCAGCAGGAAGGCCGGAGCAACCCAGATCGCCCGCCGGGTCAGGTCGCGGGCGATAGCAGTCTCGGTGGCCGGATCCATGGATTCGAGCTCGTTCACGGGGGAAGCGTCGTTCACAGCAGCGGACCCTCAGCCTGCCAGGCGGCCCGACGCTCGGCGCGGGCCATCTCCAGGTTCTTGCCGTAGCTGTGGGCCAGTCGGTAGGAGGCGTAGGCCAGCGTCACGACAGTAAAGACAATGGTGAAGATAGGGGTGGTGCCGAGGCGACCGTCGAGCAGCCAACCCAGGAAACCGAAGATGGCCGGCGTGGCCGCGAGTTCGAAGGCCGCGGCGAACGCGTCGCCGAATCCCTGTCGCATCTCGCGCGTCTCGTCGTTGGCCATCGGGGGAATCCTCCGCCGGCGGGTCCCATCGAACCCCCGGGCGTACCGATCCTGGTACGGGTCGTCGTGCAGATCGGTCCGACGACGACAGTCGCCGGACGCGCTTGTGAATCTAATCACCAAGTCCCCCGCGGACAACCCGTCACCGCGCGCCCAATCCGTCACACCTGTTCCCCCGGTACGGATGCTCCAGAGAAGGGTTCCTCAGAGAGGGGCTCGGTCGCCGACCGGAACCGGGGATGCAACACGGTGAACAGGAGGAGGCCAATGGCTCCGATGCCCATGGGGACAATGGCGTCGCCGTTGCCCGAGTAGGTGGGCCACAACACAAATCCGGACAGCAGGGCACTCCAGCCCCAGAGGATCAACACGGCACGCCGGTGGCCGTGACCCAGCCTCAGCAGACGGTGGTGAAGGTGGTCCTTGTCCGCCGCCGTTACCCGAACGCCTGGTGTAGCTGCCCGACGTACCACGGCGAAGGCCAGGTCGAACAAGGGCACCCCAAGAATTACCACCGGGATGAACACCGGAGCGAAGAAGAAGAAGGACTGGCCGCTGAACGCCGCCTCGGTCCGACCACCCACCGACACCGTCGACGCGGCCATGAGAAGACCCAGAAGCAGCGCCCCACCATCGCCCATGAAGATCCGCGCCGGATGCACGTTTTGAGGCAGGAACCCCACACAGATCCCCACCACAATGACCGCCAGCATCGAGCCCGGGTTGCCCTCAAACAGGAGACCCTCGTCGCCCAGGCGCAGCGCGTACAGGAAGAAGGTCGCAGCGGCGATGGCCACAATCCCTGCCGCCAGCCCATCCAGGCCGTCGATGAGGTTCAAGGCGTTGACCAAGAGCACCACCCAAACCACTGTCAGCAGCGCCGAAAGGTCCGGGGACAGTAGGACCACGTCCAGAAACGGGATGCGCAGGACGACTAGGGACACACCGGTCAGCGACAGGACGCTGCCGGCCAGCACCATGCCGGCCACCTTGGCCGGGGGCGAGACGGGTCGGACGTCGTCAATCACTCCCACCACGCAGATCACCACGGCGGCCGAGACCACACCCAGCATCTCCGTCGGGGCGGCGAACACCTCGGAGAAGTCGCCGACTATCCACGCCGTCAGGACGCCGGCCAGCAACCCACCCAGCATCGACGGTCCGCCGAGGGACGGCGTAGGCGCAGTGTGGACGCTCCGCTCGTCGGGCGCCACCACCAGTCCGGAACCGACGGCAAACCGACGGACGACCGGCGTGGCCGCGGCGGTGGCCAGGGCGGCCACCGCGCCGACAATCAGGTGGGGAACGATTCCGGGCACGGGGTCAGGATCCCTCTCCGACGGCCAGTCCGGCTTGCCGACTGATGTACCGACCCATTGACACGGTCCGGTTCCGGTGAGGTCCCGACCGGCTCAGACGTAGACGGGGAAGCGTGCGCAGAGGGCGTTGACATCGGCCCGTACCGCAGCGATCTCCGCTTCGTCGTCCCGGCCCCGAAGGGCCCGCACCATGAGGTCCGCGATCTCGGCCATCTCGGCCTCCACCATCCCCTGGGTGGTGGTCGACGGGGTGCCGATCCGCACGCCACTGGTCACAAACGGTGAACGCGGGTCATCGGGCACGGTGTTCTTGTTCAGGACGATGCCCGCCCGGTCCAGCGTGTTCTGGGCCACCGCTCCAGTCACCTCGGCATCGAAGGTCCGTAGGTCAACGACCATCAGGTGGTTGTCGGTCCCGCCGGTGACCAGACGAAAGCCGTGACCGACCAGGGCGGCGGCCAGCGACGATGCATTGGCCACGATCTGGCGGGCGTAGCCGGCGAACGACGGGTCAGCCGCTTCACGGAACGCCACGGCCTTGGCCGCGATGTGGTGTTCCAACGGACCACCCTGAGAGCCGGGGAAGACCGACTTATCGATGGCCGCCGCGTACTCCTCGCGGCTCAGGATGCACCCGCCACGCGGACCACGGAGGGTTTTGTGGGTGGTGAAGGTGACGATGTCGCAGTACGGCACCGGGTTGGGGTGTACGCCGCCGGCAATTAGACCGGCGATGTGAGCGGCGTCGAACATCAGCAGTGCGCCGACCTCGTCGGCGATCTCGCGTAGGGGGGCCGGCTCGATGATCCGGGGGTAAGCGGTCGCTCCGGCCACAATCATCTTGGGGCGGGCCGCCCGGGCCTGGTCTCGGAGTTGATCCATGTCAATGCGCTCGTCGCTGCCCGTCAGCCCGTAAGACACAAAGTCGTAGAGTTTCCCGCTGGCATTGACCGGCGACCCGTGGGTGAGGTGGCCACCGTGGTCAAGGCTGAGGCCCAGGACGGTGTCACCCGGGTCGAGGAGGGCCTGGTACACCGACATGTTGGCGTTAGCGCCCGAGTGGGGCTGGACGTTCGCGTGGTCAGCGCCGAACAGGGCCTTGACCCGTTCACGAGCCAGGTCCTCGACCTCGTCCACGTGGACGTTTCCGCCGTAATAACGCTTGCCGGGATAGCCCTCGGCGTACTTGTTGGTCAGGACAGACCCACTGGCCTCCAGTACGGCCGGAGACGCGAAGTTCTCCGAGGCGATCAACTGCAACGTGGTGTTCTGCCGCTCAACCTCCTGGTCGATGTAGCCGAAGAGTTCGTCATCGCGAGAAACAGGCCAGGCCATGGGCATACCTTCAAGTCGGCGCGAGGGTGGGTCTCGCAGAATGGGACATTTTCACCGGTTGGCCACGATTTCAACCGCCGCGGATCCGGTGGCCGAAGCGTACCGGTGGAGAGGGAACCCTGCCGTCACGCATTAGGGGTGAGATGCCGCAGGTCAGATGCCTGACCCTGGCCACCGGTCATCCACTGGTAAGAGCGGCGGCCAACGCGTCGACCGCCGCATCTGATGCCACGTCGGCCCGGCGGGCCACCACTAGATGGCGGACCCCGACCGGTCGCCGGCGTACCCGGGCCAACGGTTCGACTCCCGCCTCTGCCTGAGCGGCCGGCAACACGGCCCAGCCCATGCCCAGCCGGACCATCTCGCGGAGTACCTCCGGTTGGTTCGACTCTGCGACCACCGCAAACGGTGCCCCGAGGGCAGCTAACCCTGCGGCGATCACCTCGCGGGTATGCGAACCCCGGGGATAGGTCACCCAGGGGCCCCACTCCTCAGGCGGTCCTGCGCGGGCCCCGTCCGGGGCGTAGGCGTAAAGCGATTCGTCGAGGCAGGGCGACATCGCTACCCCGGCGATCGGTCCGGTCGGCTCCACGCACACCACCAGGTCCAGGTCGCCGACCAGGAGGGCGTCGAACAGCGCACCGGATGGGGCGACGGTTAGCCGCAGGTCCAGACCCGGGACGGCCCGACGGTGCCGGCGGATGGCCTCGGCTCGGTAGTGAACGGCCACCGCGTCGATGGTGCCCAACCGGACAACGCCGGCCGCCCCGGTCCGCCGTGTCTCCGCCCATCGGGCCAGGTCGCGGGTCTCGGCCACCACACGGCGTGCGTGGGCCAGCACCTCGGTGGCCTGGGGTCGGAGCCGGGTGTGGCGGCCGTGGCGTTCGAACAGGGGGACACCAACCCGTCGCTCCAACTCGGCCAGTCCTTGGGTAAGTGCCGAGGGGGTGACGCTGAGGGCAGCAGCAGCCGCGGCGCGGGTGGGAGATGCGGCGGCAGCCACCAAGTACTCCAGCTGCTGCACGGTGAGATTGGGGAGGATTGGATCGTCCACAGATGCGGGTTCCTGTTGGAGACTTCAGTCTTTCTGAATGATACTGCACAATCATTTCTACTTCCTTATGCTTCTTTCCATGAGCAACCCTCTTGACATCGCACCCGCCACTGGCCGCCTCGGGGTCCTGACCCCCGGAATGGGCGCCGTGGCCTCCACCTTCATCGCCGGCGTCATCGCCGCCCGCCAGGGCCTCACCGCACCCATCGGGTCGGTCAGCCAGATGGCCCATATCCGACTGGGCAACCGCGACGCCGATCGCAATCCCCTCATCCGGGAGTTCGTGCCACTGGCTGAGCTCGACGACCTGGTGTTCGGCGGCTGGGATCCCATCTCGCCCAATGTGCTCGAAGCCGCCCGCACCTGTGGCGTGCTGGAGGACAAGGACCTCGCACCCGTCTCAGCTGAGCTGGAGGGCATCGTCACCATGGACGCCGTGTTCGACCAGCGCTGGGTCAAGAAGCTCGAAGGCACCCGCGTCAAAGCCGAGTCCAACAAGTGGGACCAGGCCCAGGCCCTCATCGCCGACATCGAGCGGTTCCGGATCGAGAACGAGTGCGACCGCCTGGTCATGGTCTGGTGTGGTTCGACCGAGGCCTACCAGGAGGCCAGCGCGGTCCACGACAACGTCGAGGCCTTCGAGGCCGGCCTGCGCGACGACGACGAGAACATCTCCCCCAGCCAGATCTACGTGTACGCGGCGCTCATGAGCGACGTACCGTTCGCCAACGGTGCCCCCAACCTGAGCGTCGACCTGCCCTGCATGATCGAGCTGGCCGCCCACCGTGGCGTGCCGATCGCCGGCAAGGACTTCAAGACCGGCCAGACGCTCATGAAGACGCTGCTGGCCCCCGGCTTCAAGGCCCGCATGCTCGGCCTGCGCGGCTGGTACTCCACCAACATCCTGGGCAACCGGGACGGCGAGGTCCTCGACGACCCAGAGAACTTCAAGACCAAGGAGGTCTCGAAGCTGGGCGTGCTGGACACCATCCTCCAGCCTGAGTCCTACCCAGACCTGTACGGCAACATCGACCATGTCGTTCGCATCAACTACTACCCACCCCGAGGCGACAACAAGGAGGGTTGGGACGCCATCGACATCTTCGGGTGGATGGGGTACCCAATGCAGATCAAGGTCGACTTCCTCTGCCGCGACTCGATTCTGGCCGCGCCCATCGTCCTCGACTTGGCGCTCTTCCTTGACCTGGCCCACCGAGCCGGCCAGTCGGGCGTCCAAGAATGGCTGTCCTTCTACCTGAAGGCACCGCAGGCGGCCACCGAGGCCGGCGCCGAGCATGACCTGTTCATCCAGCAGACCAAGCTGAAG
>DPMC01000287.1 GCA_003541675.1 Acidimicrobiaceae bacterium
CTGCGGGCCGGAGAGTCGACACTTTTGCCGTCGGACTTGGCCGGCTTCGGTGGTTCGGTCGAACCGATCCGTGTGGATGTGACCGACCGGGCAGCCGTTGAGGCAGCGGTGGCCGCCGTTCTGGCCACCACCGGCGGGACGCTGGACGCCGTGGTGGCCAATGCTGGGATCCGGGTGGCCGGTGTCTTCGAGGAGACGCCTTTCGCCCAGATCCGACGGCTGTTCGAGGTGAACCTCGGTGGGGCCATGCACGTGACCCGGGCCGCGCTGCCTGCGCTGAGGGCCACCGAGGGTTCCCGGGTCGTGGTCGTATCGTCGGTAGGGGGATTGTCGGCCTTGCCGGGGCTGGCCGCCTACTGCGGATCCAAGTGGGCCGTCGAGGGTTGGGCCGAGTCGCTGGCCCATGAACTCCATCCGTTGGGGGTGGGGGTGGCCATTGTCGAGCCGGCATCGGTACGTACCGGCCTGTGGGACTTGGGCGCCGTTTACGGTGACCCGGACGGGCCGTACGCCCCGCTTGTGGAGAGCATGGAGGTCGGCGACGATCGGGCGTGGGCCCGAGCGCTGGACCCGGCGTCGGTGTCGGCGACCATGGTGGCCGTCACCGAGGGACGAAGGGGCCTACGCCATCCGATCGGTCTGACGGCCCGGGCACGGTTCGCGGCCCGGGGAATCGTTCCGGCGGGCGTCCAGCGGAGGATCATCAGCCGTCTCACCCACCAGGCACCGTCGATGGCGTCGCCCCGAAACCCCGACGGCGTCATCATCGTCACCGGCTGCTCGTCGGGTTTCGGCCTGGACATCACCGTGGAACTGGCTCGGAGGGGTCGCCGGGTGGCGGCCACCATGCGTGACCTGGCCCGGCGCGGCCCGTTGGACGCAGCGCTGGCCGAAGCCGGCGTGGCCGACCGCGTCGAGGTGCTCCGCATGGACGTCACCGACCCGGCGTCGATCGACGAGGCGTTCGCCCGGGCAGACCGGTGGGTCGAGTTGGCCGGCGACGTGGGCCGGATCGTTGGTCTCGTCAACAACGCCGGCGTGGTGTCGGTCGGGCCCTTCGAGGAACTGCCCCCAGCCGAGGCTGGCCGGGTCATCGAGACGAACCTTGTGGGCACCCTGGCCGTGACCCATGCCGCCCTGCCCCGCATGCGTCCGCACGGTGGTCGCATCGTGTGCATGTCTAGCTCCAGTGGCTTCGGCGGGTTACCGACATGGTCGGCCTATGCGGCCTCCAAGTGGGGGGTCGAGGGGTTCGCCGAGTCGTTGGCCTTGGAGGTCGGTCCTCACGGCATCGATGTGGCCCTCGTCGAACCGGGGGCTTTCCCCACCGGGATCTGGCGGGACGATTCATGGCACGGCTACCCGGGCGGCCCATACGCCGCGCTGACCGAAGCAATGGCCAATGCGGATCGCAGGGCTGCAGATCTTGGGGGCGACCCGATGGTGGTGGCCCGGGCGGTGGCCAGCTGCTTCTCGGGAGGTCTGGTCGGCGGTCGACCGTGGACCCGGCGCCCGGTGGGGCGTGGGGCCTGGCTGAGATGGGCGGCCCGGGGCGTAGTGCCTTTCGGGATCCAGCGGCGCATCGTGGCCCGCATGCTGGGCTGACTCCGCCAGGGGGTCAGAATCGCCGAGATGGACTTCGATTTTCCTCCGGACGATGACCCCCGCCGACTGGCCGTCCGGGAGTGGCTGACCGCCCATCCCGAGCCAACGGCCCGACAGCTTCACGATGCCGGCTACGTGGTACCCCACTGGCCGGCTCCCCACGGGATCGGCGCTGAACCAATGCACCAGATCCTCATCGATGACGAGCTCCGACGGGCCGGGGTGCGGCGCCCGGTCAATCCGATCGGAATCGGTTGGGCGGCTCCCACCATTTCCATGGCCGGGACCGACGAGCAGAAGGAGCGGTACCTGGACCCGATTTTTACCGGGGAGGAGTTCTGGTGCCAGATGTTCTCTGAGCCCGATGCTGGGTCGGATCTGGCCAACATCGGAACACGGGCGGTGCGCGACGGCGACGAGTACGTGGTCAACGGGTCGAAGATCTGGACGAGCGGTGGCCACAAGGCGGCCTTCGGGATCCTGATCGCTCGGACTGATCCTGGTCAGCCCAAGCACAAGGGGATCTCATACTTCGTCTGTCCAACCGATCTACCCGGCCTGACCATGACGCCGATCATCGACGCCACCACGGCCCATTCGTTCAACCAAGTGTTCTTCGATGACGTGCGTATCCCGGCCGAGAATCTGGTTGGGGCTGAGGGCGACGGCTGGCGTCTGGCCCGGGTGACCCTGGCCAACGAGCGGGTGTCGTTGTCGTCGGCCGGTTCGCTGTGGGGCGAGGGCCCGTCGGCCGATGATCTACTCAACCTGGTCCGCGGGAACGGCGGGGTGGCCGATCCGGTGGAGCGGCAGCGTCTGGCCGGGCTGTGGTGTGAAGCCGAGGTGCTGCGCCTTAACCGCCTGCGGACGTTGACGGCCCAGATCGCCGGGAAGGAACCGGGCGCCGAGGCGTCCATCCAGAAAGCCATGGCTGATGAGCACGGGCAGCACGTCATGGAGCTGGCCAAAGAGATGGCCGGCACAGCGGGAATGCTGGTGGGATCCGGGCCGCCGGGCCGCCTCGACGCGGCGAAGGCCGGGGGAACGACAGAGAATCGCTTGGATACCCGACAGTTTCCGGACGTGTCGTCGATCTGGCACTACGGGTACGTATTCGCCCCGGCACTCACCTTGGGAGGGGGAACGTTCGCCGTGCAGCGCAACATCATCGCCGAGCGTGTGCTCGGACTGCCCCGGGAAATCGACCTGGAGCGCGGGTTGTCGTGGTCCGAGACCCGCCGCAGCTGAGGTGGTGCTGCGATGACGCGTGCCGGTGACCTGACGACTCCGGCGTTGCTGGCCGACGCTGGCGTGCTGGAGGCAAACACGGCCACCATGTCGG
>DPMC01000218.1 GCA_003541675.1 Acidimicrobiaceae bacterium
CCGTACCACGAGGACTTGAGCGTTCCGCCTCGACCGAAGACCTCGATCATCGGTAACTCCAGGGCGGCTTCCGGATTGGGCACTCCGACGAGGACCACGGTGCCGGCCAGGTCCCGGGCGTTGAACGCCTGCTGGTAGGTGATCGGGAGGCCGACCGCGTCGATGGCCACGTCAACGCCGTTGCCACCCGTGACGGCCCGGATGGCCTCTACCGGATCCTCGTTGGAAGAGTTGACCGTGTGGGTGGCGCCGAACTCCTTCGCCATCTCGAGCTTCCGGTCGTCGAGGTCGACGGCCACGATGGTGTGTGCGCCGGCGAGTCGGGCCCCGGCGATCGCCGCGTCGCCGACGCCGCCGCAGCCGAAGACGGCGACCGAATCGCCCCGACCCACGTCGCCGGTGTTCATGGCAGCACCGAGCCCCGCCATGACCCCGCAGCCGATCAGTCCCGCCACCTCGGCGGGCGCCGCCGGGTCGACCTTGGTGGCCTGACCGGCAGCGACCAGTGTTTTCTCAGCGAACGCCCCGATACCCAGAGCCGGTGAGAGTTCCTGGCCGTCCAACGTCATCTTCTGCGAGGCGTTGTGGGTGGAAAAGCAGTACCAGGGGCGTCCCCGGCGACAGGATCGACACTGACCGCAGACGGCTCGCCAGTTCAGTACCACGAAGTCGCCAACGGCCACCTCGGTCACGTCGAGGCCCACCTCCTCGACGATGCCCGCCGCCTCGTGGCCGAGGAGGAACGGGAACTCGTCGTTAATGGCACCCTCCCGATAGTGGAGGTCGGTGTGGCAGACCCCACAGGCCTTCACGGCCACGAGGACTTCACCGGGCCCCGGATCGGGGACCTCGATGGTTTCGATGGTGACCGGTTGTCCCTTGGATCGGGCCACCACGGCCCGGACGCTGTGCGGCATCGACTGCTCCCTGCGATCGGTATGACGCCCATCGGACGTCGAGGTCTGGATGGCCGCAGGACAGTAGCAGGGTGGGCCGATTCGTCCTCCGTGTCCCAGCAGTCAGCGCTTCTGGTAGCGGTCGGCCAACAGCGCCATGGCTCCGGTGAAGCCCGCCAGAACCAGGAGGAACACCACGGCACTGACTGCTACCACCCCGGCCGCCGCGGCGATCAGCAGGCTCAGGGCAGCAATGAGGGGAAGCCTCGGAAGGCGGTTCATCGCAACATGTTGGCAGACCGTCAGGCGGTTCGGCCGAACCTAGGATCGTCACCGGGGACAGGTCAGTGTCGGCGAGTGGATCGGAGGGAATGCCATGAAGGTGGCGGTCACGGGAGCGACGGGTCTGGTCGGTTCGCACTGCACGGCCGCGGCATTGGCCGCCGGGCATGACGTCCGGATGGTCGTCCGTAATCCCGACAAGGCCCGGTCGGCACTTGCCGTTCACGGTCTGGCCCACGATGCCGCCGAGGTCTTCGAGGCCGACCTGACCGACCACGATCGCCTACGCGCCTCACTGGTCGACGTTGACGGCCTGATTCATGCTGGAGCGGTGTTCAGTCTCGACCCCCGTCAGGCCGGCGTCATGCGGGCGGTCAACCCCGCTTCGACAGCCGCCATCCTCGACGAGGCTGTCGTCCGGGGCCTCCAGCGGATCGTTCACGTCTCGTCCATGGGCGTCTATGCCGCGTCCCTGATCGACATCAACCCCGACAGTCCGGTAGGGCCCGAGTCCGGTGCCTACACCGCCTCCAAGATCGCCGCCGACGCCGTGGCCGTGGCTCATCAGGATGCCGGCCACCCAGTGGTCGTCGTCTGCCCGGGCGGCATCCTCGGACCGCTGGATCCCAGCCCGGAGTTGAGCGACTCAATGGCCACCATGCGCGACTGGATTCGGATGCGAACCACGGCTATTCCCCGGACCATCCGATTCGGCTTCGTCGACGTCCGTGACGTGGCAGCGGTCTGTGTCGGTTCGCTCACCGGTGGTGAGGCACCTGCCCGCCACTTGCTGGCCGGACACATCAACACAATGGTCGACATGTTGGGCATGGCCGCAAAACTCACGGGCCGGAAGGTCCGGGTCATGAGCAGCCCCCTGTGGACCATCACTCTGGGTGGAATCGTCTGTGATCTGGTCAGCCGGACCACCGGCAATCAGATGCCCCTGACCGGCGAAACGGCTCGGATCACGGTAGGCAACGCCAGGGCCGGCGGCCTTCGGAACGTGGACCAGACCAGTGCGACCGAGGCCTTCGGTTTCCCCGCGCGGACGACCGTAGAGACACTGACTGACACCATCCGCTGGATGTATACCGCCGGCCACCTGACGTCCGATCAGGCCGGCGATCTGGCCAGCTAGACGGCTGGCCGACTGGTTGGCCCACGGACTACCCGATCAGGATCCTGGAACCCGGGCCGTCAATGCTCTCGTCATGGTTCCCGACATGACCACCCATCGGCGGGTACCTCGAGATCCACCAGGTACCGGGTGACCGGTTCGGTCAGACACCACGAGTTTGCCAGGTAGCCGCCATGTCCCTCGGCATTCGACGAGATCCCCACGGCGTCGCCCAGAGCCGCGATCAGCGCACCTGCCCATATCGGCGGGGTCGCCGGATCCCCTTCGAGGTACACCACCAACGCCGGCACCACGAGGTCCGCTGGCCCCACGTGAAGCGGGTCCACTGCCGCCGGCAACGGGTGACACCCGGTCGAACCGGCGAATGCCGGACCGAAGTGGGTCAGCGAGTCGGCAATCGCCAACGAGGCGCTGAAAACCTCGCTGGGCGGCGGCCGTTCGGGGTCGTCCGCACAGTCCACCAGGAACATCGCGTCCATCGAACCGTCGTACGAGCCATCGTCCCGGCGCCCCAGGAGCATGTCGCCCAGGTCCTGGAGGATCACGGCTGAACCGGAGACCACCACTTC
>DPMC01000007.1:0-1697 GCA_003541675.1 Acidimicrobiaceae bacterium
ACGCCCGGCGGCCGTCGAGCAGTTACGGACGTTGGCTGCCCGCATCGACGTACCGGTGTTCAGCGAGGCCACCGACCCGGTCTCCGTGGCTCGTGCCGGTCTGGCGCAGGCCCGCAGCCTGGGACGTGACGTCATCATCTGTGACACGGCGGGGCGCCTGGCCGTTGACGATGACCTGATGGCCGAGGTGGCCGAAATGGCGGCGGTACTCGACCCGGACCACACCCTCCTGGTTGTCGACGCCATGATCGGCCAGGACGCCGTCAACACAGCTGAGGCTTTCCATGCCCGGCTCTCACTGGACGCGGTTGTACTCACCAAGTTGGACGGCGACGCCCGGGGCGGTGCAGCGCTGAGCGTCAAGGAGGTGGTGGGTCGTCCCATCGCCTTCGCGTCGACCGGGGAGGCCCTAGAGGACTTCGACCTGTTCCACCCGGACCGCCTGGCCAGTCGGATCCTGGGTATGGGCGACGTCGAAACGCTCATAGAGAAGGCCGAAGAATCGTTCGAACAGGCCGAGGCTGAGGCTGCCGCCGCCCGCCTCATGGACGGGACCTTCACCCTCGACGACTTTCTCGAGCAGCTCAAGGCCCTTCGGAAGATGGGGCCGCTCAGCAACATCATGGGAATGGTCCCCGGGATGGCCCAACAGATGAAGGGCGTGGATGCCGAAGTGGATGAACGCCGGATCGACCGGATCGAGGGGATCATCCACTCGATGACTCCCGGTGAGCGGGCCGCCCCGGACGTCATCGACGGTTCCCGTCGGGCACGGATCGCTGCGGGCAGTGGCACCCAGCCCAACGAGATCAACCAGTTGGTCCGCCAGTTCCGTGAAATGCGAAAGATGATGAAGCAAATGGGCGGCAAGGGTCGGCGCTCTGGTGGCAGGCCTTCTGCTGGTAAGGGCCGGGGCAAGGGTCGAAGGGGCGGAGGTGGTCGGACGACGGCACTTGGGCCGGCGCCGATCGACAAGAAGAAGGGCCTTTCGCTGCCCGGGCTGGGCGAGACGCCAGGCGGTGTCCCAGGTGGTCTCGGTCTCCCCGGCGAGGGTTCCCCGGGGAGGCCGTAGGGCCCTCGGGTCGGGCTCCTCTCGAGGGTGCCGCCGGGTTTCTCTGGAAGATGTCGAACGGCATGTCGGGCGTCACGGGGCTGATCCGGTCATGGAGGCTGGAAAACGACGTGGATCCCGGCAGACTGGACGACCGAATGGGCGCAACTCCACCGTGTCCAGGGTCCCCCGCCAGACCGTGCGGGGGCCAGATGAATCATCCTGACTGACAAGAAAGTGGTACCGACGTGGCCGTGAAGCTCCGCCTCATGCGGATGGGAAAGAAGAAGCAGCCGACCTACCGGGTGGTTGCCGCCGACTCGCGCAAGGCGCGAAACGGCCGCATCATCGAGGCAGTCGGCTTCTACGACCCCCGCCGTGATCCGTCCGTGATCGAGATCGACAACGAGAAGGCGGTGGGCTGGTTGCGCAACGGCGCCCAGCCGACCGAGCGTGTCGAGAAGCTCTTGAAGATCACCGGAGCCTGGGACGAGTTCAAGGGTCAGCCTGCCGGCACCAGCGTGACTGCGGCGCCCGAGCCGAAGCCCGAAGTAGTGGCGACCCCTGTCGAGGAGGCCCCTGTCGAGGAGGCTTCCGTTGAGGAGGCGGCCGTTGAAGAGGCCGTTGAGGAGGCCGTTGAGGAGGC
>DPMC01000007.1:1986-4038 GCA_003541675.1 Acidimicrobiaceae bacterium
CCGTTGAGGAGGCGGCCGTTGAAGAGGCCGTTGAGGAGGCCGTTGAGGAGGCGCCTGTCGAGGAGGCTTCCGTGGAGGAGGCGGCCGTTGAAGAGGCCGTTGAGGAGGCGCCTGCTGAGGAAGCTTCCGTCGAGGAGGCCCCCGTGGAAGAGGCGGCCGCTGAAGAGACCGTCGAGGAGGAATCATGAGCGCTGAAGCCCCGACTGCTGAGAGCGTCCTCGAGTACCTGATCAAGACCATCGTCGAGCAGCCTGACGAGGTCCGCATCCAGGCTTCGGGCGACGAGCGGTGCACGTTCTCGGTGACCGTCGCCGACGGCGACATGGGTCGCGTCATCGGCCGTCGCGGCCGGGTGGCCAACGCCATCCGGACCATTGTCCGGGCTGCCGCGGTCAACGACGAGACCGAGATCGACGTCGACTTCGTCGACTGACCGTCCGATGGACGGTGGGCCGGATCCCGACGGGCCAGCCCTGCTCGAGGTTGGCCGAATCGACAAGCCCCATGGAGTGCGCGGGGAGGTCGTCGTCAGCCTGATAACCCACCGCACCGAGCGCCTCGCGCCCGGAGCCGAACTCCAGACCGACCGCGGTGCGATCACTGTGGAGTCGAGTCGACCCCACCAGCATCGGTACCTGGTCCGGTTTGACCGGATTCCCGACCGTGAGGCTGCCGACGCGTGGCGCGGGGTGGTGCTGAGTGCGCCGCCGATCGACGACCCGGACGACGACACGCTTTGGATCCACCAGTTGATGGGATCCGTGGTGGTGGACCAGCACGGGGTCGAGCACGGTGTCGTGACGGGGGTCCTCGAAAACCCGGCCAGTGACCTACTCGAGTTGGATGATGGCCGACTGGTCCCGCTGGTCTTCCTGACGGCCTTCGAGCCGGGTGTTCGTATCGACGTGGACGTGCCCGTCGGCCTCCTCGACGGCGACGAAGTTGATCCCGAGGTTGCCTCGGACGCTGATCCGGACCAGACGCCATGACGCTCCGTGTCGACGTCTTCACTCTCTTCCCGGGCCTCATCGGGGCCTACACAGGTGAGAGCATCCTGGGCCGGGCCTCCGACGCAGGCCACCTCGATGTCCGGGCACACGACTTGCGGATGGCCGCCACCGATGCCCATCGCACGGTCGACGACAGTCCGTTCGGCGGGGGAGCGGGCATGGTGATGATGCCCGAACCGGTCTTCGCCGCCGTCGAACTCGTCGAACCCCCGCGACCGCTGATCCTGCTCAGCCCGGCCGGCCGACGCTTCGACCAGTCGGTAGCCGTGGAACTCGCCGCCCTCGATGGCTTCTCGCTGCTCTGCGGCCGTTACGAGGGGGTAGACGAGAGGATCCGAACCGAGCTGTGTGACGACGAGCTCTCGCTCGGCGACTACGTGTTGGCCGGCGGCGAACTAGCTGCCCTGGCGGTCATCGAGGCTGTGGCGCGGCTCCGACCCGGGGTGCTGGGAAACAGCGCTTCGCCGGAGGACGAGTCGTTCACCGACGGTCTTCTTGAGTACCCGCACTGGACCCGCCCGGCCGAGTTCCGGGGCTGGTCCGTTCCCGATGTGCTCCTGTCGGGCGATCACGCGAGGGTCGCCCGGTGGCGCCGGGCCGCAGCATTAGCTCGCACGATCGAGCGACGACCGGACCTGATCGAACAGCGTGGCGGCCTCACCGAGGCCGACCAGGACCTTCTCGACGAGTTCGGGACACCTGACCCGAACGATTGAGCCAGACGGCACAACGGGCGGTCGGTCGTCCCGGTGTCGTCCACGGTCGATGGCCGTATGCTTGCCGATCGGTCTCCTCCCGTCCGGGGACGGAACCACGAACGGCCCGATCTGTCTGACGGGCCACGAGCCTCTCGAGGACGAGCCATGCAGCCCACCGATCTCGTCGATCACCAGAACCTCCGGGACGACGTTCCCGACTTCAACGCCGGCGATGCCCTGAAGGTGCACGTCCGCGTTGTTGAGGGCAACCGGAAGCGGGTGCAGCTCTTCGAAGGCGTGGTCATCCGCCGTCAGGGCAGCGGGGTCCGTGAGACGTTCACCGT
>DPMC01000090.1 GCA_003541675.1 Acidimicrobiaceae bacterium
GACCATCATCACGTGCCGGTAGCGCCACTCCTGGAGCCCCTCGTCGAGATCGGTGAGGGTCTCACACAGGCTGGCGAAGCCATCATCCGCATAGCAGGAAACGATGGCGGCCTGGACACCCTCGTCCTCGGTGACTGTCTCGCGGACATCCCGTTGAAGGACGTTGGCCGACAGGTCGTATCCGGCTCGACCCAGGAGGTGAAGTACGGCATCCCAGAGGGTGGGTGCGTCGTATCGGGCCTGCAGACGATCTCCACCCTCGCCCTGGAACCATTCCACCTGCACCCGGTCCTTGATCCCGAGGAGGAACTCGAGCTCGCGGAACTGCGTCGACTGGAAGCCGCTGGCGGTGGCCAGAAACGATCGAAAGCTGGCGAACTCGGCCGGTGTCATCGTCTCGAGCACGTCCACCTGTCCGACCATGGTCTTGAAGATCTTCAGCACCCTCTTGAGGCGATGCCCCGAGGCGTGGACCTTGTCGGCGTCGAGCAGGGTCATGACGTAGTCAAGTTCGTGCAGGAGTTGCTTGAACCAAAGTTCGTAGACCTGGTGGATGACGATGAAGAGCGTCTCGTCATGCTCCGGCTTCCCGGTCTCCGGGTCGGTCGACACGCAACGCTGGAGCGACAGCAGTTCGGGCACCATCAGGTAGCTGCCGTAGGTGAGGTCATCCCGGTTGCCGAACGGGTTCTCGAGAGGAAGGTTCATGCGATCGACAACGCCTCGGGGTCAGCCAACGGATCAAGTGCCGGCAACTCAGGTAGCAAGGCGACCAGGCCGTCGACGTCGACTGCAGGGTCGGCCATGGCTGCCGTAAGAAGCTCGGCCTGCCGGGCGGCCCGGTCCCGAGCCTCCGCATAGGGCATGGTCGAGAACATCACCATGTTGTATCGGGGACTCAGGTGGCCAGGATGGCGACGTTCCAGTTCGAGCGCCAATGACCGACTGGCCACATGGTCCGGGTCGATCACCCCAGCTCGCATCTCGAGGTAGTTGTCCAGCGCCATGTCGGCAATGGCCTCGGCATCAGGCTTGCGCTCGCACTCGTAGCGCCGGAACGCGCGACCGAGGTCATCAGGTGCCTCCCGTAAGTGCCGATCAAGGGCCCGGACCGATTCCATGGCCAGGTTCATGCCCTGACCGTGGAACGGAACAATGGCGTGCGCGGCGTCTCCCACCAACACCGCCCGGTCCTCGTGGCTCCACCCAGTAGCCCGCATGGTGCCCAACGGGCCCGTGGGGTTGGTCTGGAACTGCTCGACCAGGTCGGGAACCAGTGCAGCGAAGTCACCGAACTCCGAGTCGAAGAACTCCCGGACGGCGCCGGTCGATGAGAGCGCCCCGAACGTTGCCGTCGGAGCGAAGAGGGTGACCGTGAAGTCACCGGTCGGGTTGGCCAGAGCAATCAGCATGAACTCGCCCCGGGGCCAGAGGTGCAGGGCGTTGGGGTCCAACTGGTAGCTCCCGTTTGCGGCCGGCGGCAGGGTCAGCTCCTTATAGCCGTGGTCCAGCCACTGGGTCTCAAATCGGCAGGAGTTCTGCTCGACCATGGAAGCCCGCACCCGCGAGCCCGCTCCATCGGCCCCGAACACCACCCCGAAGCGCTCCGTCCGTCCACCGACAAACCGCAGGACCGACTGATCGAAATCGACTGACTCCAACTCGGCCCCGAACTCAATCCTGACCTGCCCGGTTGCCTCCGCGGCATCCAACAGGATGGCGTTCAGGCCGGTGCGGGAAACCGAATGGATGACCTCATGGGCCCGACTCCCGTAGGGGTGCAGTGCAGGCGTCGGATCATCGACCGCGTGGACCAACCGCCCGCGCATGGGGATGGTGATCTCGTCGACCCGTTCGATTACACCGACGTCGACGAGGGGGACGATCCCGCGGGTAGCCAAAGCCAGGTTGATCGACCGTCCGGCACCGATGTCGGTACGGCGCAGGTCTGGTCGGCTCTCGTAGAGCGTCACGTCGTGACCCTGGCGCGCTAGGTAGATCGAGAGCAGCGCACCGGCCTGTCCGCCGCCGACCACCGTCATTTGACCCGTCACGAGACGATCCGGTCCAGGACATCAATGAGGCGGTCGATGTCGGCGAACGAGTTGTAGAGCGGGACGGGGGCAACACGGATCACGTCAGGCTCGCGCCAGTCGCCGTACACCCGCTCCTCCTGCAGGGCCCGGAAGACCCGTTGACCGTCGCCGGCTACCACCCGCAGCGCGTGCTGGCACCCACGCTCGGCCAGCGCCTTCGGCGTGACGTTTTCGACCCGGCCGGCGAGGGTCTCGGCCAACCGTCGATCGAGGAACCCGATCTGGCGCTCGGCCTTGGCCCGCAGCACGCTCATGCCACCGGCCTGCTCGATCACGTCGAGCGATGCCCGCAGGGCCGCCATCGGAAGGACGGGGGCATTTGACAGCTGCCACGACTCCACGGTGGGGATGGGCACGAACCGGGTGGCCATCTCGAACCGGGTCGAAGGATCGGTGCCCCACCAGCCGAGGAACTTGGGAAGATCCGGATCATCGACATGGTCGCGGTGGACAAACGCCCCACCCACGCCCCCTGGGCCGCCGTTCAGGTACTTGTAGGAGCACCAGACGGCGAAATCGACGCCCCATTCGTGGAGGTCGAGCTCGATGTTGCCAATGGCATGGGCAAGGTCAAACCCGACCATCGCACCCACCTCGTGCCCGGCGACCACCACGTCGGCCATGGGCAACACCTGGCCCGTGTAGTACTGCACGCCAGGCAGGAGTACCACCGACAGCTCCTCGCCGTGCTCGGCAATGACCGCCAGAAGATCCTCGGGTCGAAGCGTCTCCTCTCCCTCACGTGGGGAAACGGTGACCAACGACGTCTCAGGATCAAAGCCGCGCTGGCGAATCTGGGACTCGACAGCAAAGTGGTCTGACGGGAAGGCGTGGTCCTCGATCAGGATCTTGTGGCGGTTCGCCGTCGGTCGGTAGAAGCTGACCAGGAGCAGGTGAAGGTTGACGGTCAATGAGTTCATGGCCACGACCTCGTCCGCGTGGGCGCCGGTGATGTCAGCCAGTTGCCGGGTTAACAGTTCGTGGTAGCCCTTCCACGCCAGATCCCCGGTGTCATGGCCCTCGCCGCCGAGCGTGGCCCACCGGTCAAACTCGGCGACAACGTGATCACGTGCAGCCCTCGGAAGAGCCCCGAGCGAGTTTCCGATGAGGTAGGTGCCATCGGGAATCTCGAACTCGTAGCGCAGGCCGGCCAGCGGATCAGCGGCGTCCAGTTGAGATGCATCGAGCCTGACGCCGGTCGGCGTTGACACGGGATTCACAGACGGGCCCCGGTGCCGGGATGGAGGGTCCCGCAGTTGGGGCAGGTCCGGGCGCCCTCGTCCTCGTTGAAAGCAGCGAAGAGCGGTGGGAGGTCGGCATCGATGGCCTGGAGCTGGAGTTCGACCCGGTGGACGAGGCGGGCACAAGAAAAGCAGACCCACTCGAACCCGTCTAGCTCCCCAATGGGTCGCTGGTACTCGACAACCAGTCCGACCGAATCGGGATCCGGACGCTGGGGCGAGTGCCGGACACCGGGAGGAAGCAGGTAGACGTCGCCCTCGCGGATCGGCATGTGAAAGGGCTCAGTGCCCTCCTCCGACCAGATCACTAGGTCCATGTCTCCCAGGATCTGGTAGAAGAACTCCTCCCGCGGATCGTCGTGGAAGTCATTGCGTTCGTTTCCGCCGCCGACGATCATCACGATCATGTCGGCATCCCGCCAAATCTGCCGGTTGGCTACCGGTGGGGTGAGCTCTTCACGGTGGTCACGGATCCAGGCCCCGAGGTTGAAGGGTCGTCGATCCAACGGATCCGGGTCGTACTCGGTCATGCCTGTCTCCTCCATGGTGCCCGGTTCACTCAGCGGGAGCCTGGTGGCCCGCCACGGCCCCGGCACCAGAATCCAGGAACGCCGTGACCTCCCGCAGATGTCTGACCAACTCGGTCAGGTCGCCCGCACCGGCCAGCGCCTCGGCCTCGAGACGGGTGGCCTCGTCCATGAGCGCGGTGGTCAGCAACGAACCCTCGGCCGTGATGGCCACGACCCGCTGGCGTCGGTCTTCCGAGCTGACCGTCCTGGTCACCAAGCCCCGCTCCTCGAGCCGTTGCAGTGCGTGGGTCACCGTCGGCTGGGGACTCAGCGACGCAGTGGCCAACTCGGCCACCCGCAGTTCCCCGAGCTCCTCGAGGACGACGAGGACCCGCCACTCGGAGCGAGCCACACCGGATCGGTTGAGAGCGGCGTAGAACGGTGCCGACAACGTCTGGTCGGCCTGCCGGAGCAGGTAAGGGAGATAGCGACCCAGGAAGGGCGCCCGGCGCGACGACATGGTTTGCAGAATATATTCATAAGAATCTATTGTCAACGCACCGATGACCTTTAACCAGATCCGACCGAGGGGACCGATCACATGACCCTGCGCTGGACGTCGATGACCGACGTCGACCGGGAACGTGAGTACTCGCCGAGTTCCTGCCTCGCGGACGGTGACTACCAGCCCTACGTGGTGCACTACCGACGGGCCAGCGATGCCGCATGGTCTCGCGTCCTGGAGCGGTCCGAATCATCCACCCACGCCATCGCATTCGGGGATTTGGGTACCCGGACCATCGACGTCGCTGTCCCCACCAGCGACCAGCCCGTTCCGCTGCTGGCATTCATCCATGGCGGATATTGGCAGGAACTCACGGCAGCGGACTCACGCTTCGCTGCTGACGCCTGCCTCTCCCGGGGATGGGGCTTTGCGGCGATCGACTACACCCTCGCCCCAGATGCATCACTCGACCAGATCGTCGAGGAGTGTTGCCAGGCCGTCCGCTCCCTAGCAGACCGGGCCGAATCACTCGGCGTCGACGCCACCCGTCTAGTCCTCGCCGGGAGTTCAGCTGGGGCGCACCTTGCGGCCATGGCCGCCATCAACTCCGGGGAAGACGGCCCGGAACGAGCCGGCACCAACACAGGCGTCGCCGGCGTGGTACTGGTGTCGGGGATCTTCGAGTT
>DPMC01000111.1 GCA_003541675.1 Acidimicrobiaceae bacterium
GTCTGATTCGAGTTGCTGGTTCGTGGCTGCGGTTCAGATCCTGTGCGCGGCAGTGGCTCAGGTCCGGTCCACAACGTGGCAGTGGTCGGCAATGGCCGTGACGATGACCGGCCAGGCACCGGGCGCCATGTCATGTCCCCAACCCTCGAGCAGCACGAACGCCGCACCGGGGATGACCTCGGCGGTGCGCTTGCCGGCTGCAGCGGGGATGAGGGTGTCGGCTGACCCGTGGACCACCCGGGTGGGCACGGTGATTCCAGCCAACTGCGGCTCCCGGTCGCCCGAGAGCATCGCGGCGCCGCGCTGTCGGTCATGGGCGTGCTGCGGTTGGGGCGAGCGCTGCTGGTAGTCGGCGAACACCGACCGGGCGTGGTCATCGTCGTGCCACACGCTGGCCCACAGTCGACGGTCGGCCAACTGCTTTTCGATCGCTTCAGCTGGATCGGCCGGCGACGGCACGAGCATGGCAGCCAGCGTGGCTTCGGCGGGGCGTCCGAACTCCCGATTGCCGGTGGACGAGCCCATGGAGATGAGGCTCCGGCACCGGTCGGGATGCTCGGCGGCCACGGTCTGGGCAACCATTCCGCCTAGCGAAAACCCGACCATGTGGGCGTCGGCCAGGCCCAGGTGATCGAGCAGGCCCACCGCGTCGTCCGCCATGTCGCCCAGGTCATACGGCTTGCCGCAGGGAGGACCGTCGGCGCCGAAGATGGTCGACAGACCACTGTCTCGGTGGTCGTAGCGGACAACGTGCAACCCGGTATCGGCCAGGAGACGGCAGAGGCCCTCCTCCCAGACCAGCAGCTGGCTGCCCAGGCCATGCATGAGCAGCACGGTCGGAGCGGCGGGGTCACCGAACGACTCGTGACAGATGTCGATTCCGGTAGGGAGGGCGGCGACGGGCACGGGCCCATTGTCCGATCCCCGAGGCCGCGGGTCCAACCCGGGTGCCGGCACTACCGTCACCCCGGTGAACGAACCCGACCGCCCATCCATAAACGATCGTCGATTTTCGGAGTTGGACGTCGGGACCCTTCACGACCTTCTGCAGCTCCGCGTCGACGTGTTCGTGGTCGAGCAGGACTGCGCCTACCCCGAGTTGGACGGACGGGATCCGGAGCCCGATACCCGCCACGTCTGGCTGGACGGACCAGATGGTCGGCCGGCCGCCATGGCCCGGGTGCTGGTTGAACCCGACGGAACCCACCGGGTGGGCCGGGTCACCACCCGAGCCGATGCCCGGGGCTCCGGCTTGGCCGGCGTGCTACTGGCCCACGTGCACGACACCACGCCCGGACGGATCGTGCTCGACGCTCAGACACACCTGGTCCCTTGGTACACCTCGTTGGGCTACGAACCCACCGGCGACGAATTCCTGGAGGACGGCATCGCCCACGTTCCCATGGCCCGGCGCGGACCCTAAATCTCAAGCGAAGTCGGTCCCGTCCAGAAACTCGTCATCGATCCCGAAGTGGTGGGCCACCTCGTGGATGACGGTGACCGTGACTTCGCGGCGAAGCTCGTCGACGTCGGTGGCTAGGTCGCACAGGGCCAGGCGATAGAGGTGGATCCGATCGGGCATCACCAGCCCTCCCCCGTCCGGACCACCACCCCAGACCCCCCCGTAGTCGTCACGTTCCGTGAGGGGAATGCCGTCATACAGGCCGAGGAGATCCGGAGGGTCACCCCGGTTAGCGGTAAGGACCACCACGTTGTCCATGAGGTGGGCCAAGTCATCCGGTAGGCCGTCGAGGGCCTCAGCGACGAGACGGTCGAAGGCCTCGGGTTCGATGGGCTCCACGACACGAGGGTACGACACGGCCCTCTAGGGCTGTCACGACCCCCTCGCTAGGGTTCGGTCGATGAACACGGTGGACGGCTTCCCGGGCTTTGACCCAGCCCCCGGCGACCTGCAGGGCGACGCCTACGACGACGTCGACGCCGAGGCACTGCTCGGCGGGTTGAACGACGAACAACGGGCCGCGGTGACCACCGATGCCCTGCCCCTGGCCATCCACGCGGGTGCCGGCTCGGGCAAGACGCGGGTGTTGACCCACCGAATCGCCTGGCGCGCCCTCACCGGTCGGGACGACCCCAGGCGGGTACTGGCCTTGACCTTCACCAGGAAGGCCGCCTCAGAACTCCGCAGCAGGCTCCGGTTGCTGGGGATGCGCGACCAGGTGGCCGCCGGAACCTTCCACTCGGTAGCCCTCGCCCAGCTTCGCACCTGGTGGCGCGAGAACGACCGCCGCGAGCCCGAGTTGCTCGACCGCAAAATGGGAATGATCCGGGCGCTCCTTCCGCGCGACCACCGGGCCACCGCTGCCCTTGACGTGGTGGCTGAGATCGAATGGGCCAAGGCCCGTCGCATCCGGCCCGAGGCCTACACCACTTCGGCTGAGGCGGCCGGACGGACGCCACCTCTGCCTGCCCCCACCGTGTCCCGGATCTACGGCGAGTACGAACAGCAAAAGACCGACCGTCATCTGGTCGACTTCGACGACCTGCTGGACCAGTGCCGTCACGCCCTGACCACTGATCGTCGATTTGCCGATGCCCAGCGGTGGCGCTTCCGACACCTCTACGTCGACGAGTTCCAGGATGTGAACCCTCTCCAGTTCGACTTGCTGGCCGCATGGTTGGG